>JAKAVX010000434.1:0-2554 GCA_021827465.1 Deltaproteobacteria bacterium
TGGGCGGGCAGGGCGTCTTTCTCGGATGGGGCGACGGCCACGAAACCCTGTACACCACCCACCAGCTCCGCGACCTCTGCCGCTGCGCGTATTGCGTGGCCGAGCCCGAGCGCCCGATCACCGGAGACTGAGCAACAGGCGTCCGGCCCGGCGGGATTAGCGATGATATGATTTCTTCGCGGCGGGGGTCGGCGCTTCGACGCTGACGCCCAGCGCCTTGAGATTCTGCCGGGCGACTTCGAGCTTGGGGTCGTAATAGACTGCGTTGCGGAAGGCTGCGATCGCTTCGCTGGTGCGAAGCAGGTCATGAAGCGCGAGGCCCTTGGCGTTCCATAGCCGGGCGTCGCGCGGATTTTTCTCGAGGCCCGCATTCGCCGCCATCAGCGCCTTCTCCGATTCGCCCATGCGCAGGTAGACGTCGGCGAGTTCCTTGAAGTTGGCGGGCGACGGATTGATCATCGTCGCGGTCCGATACATGTCAACCGCGGTATCCGCGTCGCGCAGCACCGAATAGCAGAACCCGAGATCGACGTAGGCGCTGTCGTTGCGCGGGTCGATCTTGAGCGCCTCGTGAAGCTTCGCGATGGCGGCGTTGATCTTCGACGTATCGACCGGATTGGCCTGTCCCGCCTGCATCACGAGCTTCTCCGCCTGTGCGACAAGACGGTTCGACTGCGCGCGCGCCGGCGACTGCTCGGTCTTCGCGCGGCTGACAATCGGACAGAGAGCGGCTGCAAGGCATAGCGCGCCGAGCATCAGCGCCTTCATCCCGACGCCCGCAACCCGCCGCGGTTTCCGGCTTTCGGTCATCGTTTCGCTCTCGTCCGTTCGGTGTCCGATCACCTTGAACAGAGCTGGTAGCACGATCACGGTCGCCAGGAAAATGAATCCGACGCCGACGCTCAACACCCAGCCGAGGCTCGAAATGCCGCGGTGGGTCGCGGGGATGAGCGCGGCGAAGCCGGCGATCGTGGTGAGCGAGGCGATCGTGACCGACTTGCCGACCGCCTTGGTCAGGATCAGGTCGGTTTTGTTCCGCTCCTCGCGCCATCGGTAGAGCATGTTCACGCCGTTATCGACCCCGGTGCCGATAATGATCGGAATCGCGAACAGGTTGGCGAGGTTGAACTCCCATCGGAGCAGCACCATCGCTTCGAGCAGCCATGCGCCGCCGAACACGAGCGGCACCGTCGCCAGCATCGTGTCGCGCATATTGCGGAAGTCCGCGAACACGAAGACGAACACTGCTATCAGCGCCAGCGCCGCCGCGCGCTCGTATCCGTGGCGCATCATCGTCGCCATCGCATAGGTCTGGACGGGAGGACCGGTTACGTCGGGATCGACGGTGCGCAACGCGGTGACGAAGCGATGGAGCGCCGCGTCGGCCCATACGTCGCCGCGCGGATAAACCTGGACCAGGTACGCGCCCGACGCGCCAATGAACCTGTCGCGAAGCACCTTGGGCAGGTTGGCTTCCGTGATAGCGCCCGGCGAAAGGTTACGTTTTAGCTCGGCGAGCTTCCTAGCCAGGTCCGAGGCCATCGCGCGCCCATAGGCGTCGAACGCGTGCGGGTTCGTCTTGAGCCGGGCAAGCGCCTCGCCAATCAGTTCCGCGGTCTGTGCGGGCTCGCTGGAGGGGGCGCCCACGCCGGCGGAATCGAGCTTGAACTTGAGCGCTTTGAGCTGGCTTGCGAGTGCGGCCGGATCTTCCTGATCGGCGAGCGTCCTCACTTCTACGGGGTCGACGGCCGGCTTCAGGCTCGCCAGGATGGAGCGCTTTTGCGTCTGGTCGCGAGGGATATAGGTCGCGATAGTTTCGGCGTCGGAGACCTCGGGCAGTTTGCGATAGCGCGCCGCAAGCTGCTCGGCGCGAGCCCGCGTCTTCGCCAGAGAGACCGCGAACCACGACGAGCGTCCCGAGTCTCTCAAAAGCTTGTTCTCGAAGCGCACCGCCTCGCTGTTTTCGGCCTGCAGCTTGAGCAGGTTCTGATCGAAGCGGATCTTCGGCGCGAGCACGAATACGCCCGAGCTAAGCACCGAGGCGGCGACGATAATTATCCACGGGCGGCGGAACAGCACACTAAGCCGCGACTCGGCTTCGGGCTTGACGCTTTGGAGTTTCGCCTTGGGCGGACGGTTGCGATCGCGAATCGCCACCAGCGCGGGAAAAACGAACAGCGCCGAGAGCAGGCACAGGAACAGCCCTGCGGCCGACACCAGTCCCAGTTCCGCGATTCCCTTGAACTTCGAGAACACCGGCATCAGGAACGCAAGCGCCATTATCGAAGCCGACGCGACCACGCCCAGCCCCGTGTTGACGACCGCGAGCTTCACGCCCTGCGGCATCGCGGCGCCGCGCCGGCGCGCCTCGTCGTAGCGCGCCATCATGTGAATGGGGAAATTTATTCCGATACCGGCCAGGATACTGGTGAAGACGGCCGAGAGCAGGTTCAGATGACCCACCGCAAGCGTGGTGAATCCGAACGACCACGCAACGCCCACCAGCAGCGCGGCAAGCGCGAAGAGCGGCTCGACGATCCCGCGAAACGGGACG
>JAKAVX010000434.1:2564-3732 GCA_021827465.1 Deltaproteobacteria bacterium
CGTTGCTCGCGACCGCGAGCACCGAGGCGAGGGCGATATCGTGCTCGGTCGAAACCTGCTCGGAATACGCCAGCGCCGGGCCGCCGGTCATCCCGGCCTCGATATCCGGGAACTCGGCGCGCACCGCGTTGATGTCGTCCTCGATCCCCTCGACCGGGTCGGGTCCGTTCTTGACCCCGTCGCCGGGCGCAACGTGAAGCAGCAGGTATTTGCCGTTTTCAGTGGCGATAAAACCGTCGCGCAAGACGCCGTTCTGGTCGCCCGCGCCAACCATCCTGGCCCACGGCGAAACGAATCCGCTCCCGGCCGGCGCGAGCATCTCGCGCAACACCGCGTTCAGGGTGCCGAGGTCGAGATTTGGTTTCGATGGCGCGGGCGAAGCGTTCGAGTCCGGACCGAGGAAGTCCGACATCACCCGCGAGGTCATCGCGCGGTTGGCCTCGCCATTGACCAAGCTGAAAAAGGTCGCAAGGTTCGGATCGTCGGCGTAGCGGGTGAGAAATTTGCGGTTATCCTGGATTCGCGCGGCCAGCGTCTTCAAATCGTTGGCGCTCAGGTAAAGAAGCGCGCGATCCGAGAACAGTCCCGGGTCAACCCGGTAGAAGACGCTTTTGACGTTGGCCTTGTCGCTGAGCAGGCGCTTGGCGAGCGCCTCGACGAACCGCTCGGCGCGGCGCGGTTCAGGCGCGGCGCGGACCACGATTATGGCGCCGTCGAGGTCCGGGAATTCGTGGCTGTAGCGCAGGTAGTCGCGGCTCGCGCGATTGTTGTCGGAAATCAGGTCGTCCTGTCCGGTGCGGAATTCGAGCCGCGCCCGGGTGTAAAGGACCGCAAGTATCGAGAGTATCACCGCGGCGGCGAGGACGAGGTAAGGATGCTCGACGTCGACCCGTGCCAGACGGTCGAAGAGCCTCGTCCGCAAACCTGTGTTAGGGCCCGAGTTGGTCACGTAGCGGTCCCGAGATGGCGAAATACGGATAGTCCTTATGTGTCGTCCGCCGGGCGGTTCCCCGGTTCGACGCGCGATCGCTCAGCTTCCGTGGTTTGAAAACGACGCGGCGAGGCGGGAGCGCAGACTAGCGCTTGAACAGATGCTCGCGCAACGCATTCAACTGCCCCACCACTTCCTGCTCCAGGGCCGACTGATCCAGGCGCTCTTCGCTCAGAA
>JAKAVX010000435.1 GCA_021827465.1 Deltaproteobacteria bacterium
ACACAGGATGCGAAGAAGCTTCAATGGGGCCGCGACGTTTCCGCCGCGGAAATGGGCCGAGGTGGTAAGAAACTGCTGCGCGTTGACCTGGCTTCAATGGGGCCGCGACGTTTCCGCCGCGGAAATGCCCTATGGCTGGCGTCATTGATCGGTCGAAGAACCCGGCTTCAATGGGGCCGCGACGTTTCCGCCGCGGAAATACCAAAGCGCGGAAATCATGCTGCTACCTCTATGAGCTTCAATGGGGCCGCGACGTTTCCGCCGCGGAAATGCAGCGGCAATCTCCAACAGCGACGTATCGACGTTCGCTTCAATGGGGCCGCGACGTTTCCGCCGCGGAAATGTCGGCGTCGGATCGCTCAGCGCCGATACGGCGTTCGGCTTCAATGGGGCCGCGACGTTTCCGCCGCGGAAATAGCGCAGCACGCAGCCGATCGCCAGAAGCTCATCGATGCTTCAATGGGGCCGCGACGTTTCCGCCGCGGAAATTAAGGAAGCGCGGCTCGATCGTGCCGTCCTCGTGCGGCTTCAATGGGGCCGCGACGTTTCCGCCGCGGAAATTCGATCGGAGGGTGCGCTGGCCGTCGTTCGCCCTTCGCTTCAATGGGGCCGCGACGTTTCCGCCGCGGAAATGATCGCCAGGTCGATCCCGTCGCCAAAGACCGTAAGGCTTCAATGGGGCCGCGACGTTTCCGCCGCGGAAATCGCGGCCGCAGCCCCGAAGGCCGGGTTGCCGAACGTGCTTCAATGGGGCCGCGACGTTTCCGCCGCGGAAATATTGCGCATGCGAAGCGGTTGCATAAGCATATCCTGGCTTCAATGGGGCCGCGACGTTTCCGCCGCGGAAATGCCCTCAACGAGATCGATGAGATGGGCGACGTAACCCGGCTTCAATGGGGCCGCGACGTTTCCGCCGCGGAAATTGGGACGGCGCTGGAGCGGCCCTGAACACGATGGCCGCGCTTCAATGGGGCCGCGACGTTTCCGCCGCGGAAATCACGGCAGACTACACGCTCGGCGCCGGTGCGAAAATGCTTCAATGGGGCCGCGACGTTTCCGCCGCGGAAATGCTGCGGCGGCTTCCAATGGGGGTGCCAGCTTCCCAGGCTTCAATGGGGCCGCGACGTTTCCGCCGCGGAAATGCGCTCGTGATTTCCGCCGCGCTCATACCCGCACTCGTGCTTCAATGGGGCCGCGACGTTTCCGCCTGGTAACGCTCGCGAGCTTTTGAACCCCGCGCTCGCCAAAACTGAACCCCTCCGCAAGTTAAAGAGGGCCCCCTTCGAACAGGTGTTCGCAACAGTCCGAACGCCAAAACGAAGGAGACCCACGGAGGATGATTTCGATGAAACAATGGGAGGACATTCGGCTGCGCTGCGTTCGCGATAGCGAGCCGAAAAAGCGCGTAGCCAGAGAGCTGGGGATCTCGCCCAATACCGTGCGCAAGTACGTGCGCCAAATGGAAGCCCCGAAACCGCCGCGCTACGCACGGCACAGCAAACTGGATCGGTTCCTCACGGTGATTGATGCGCTCTTGCAATCAACGCCGAAGATCACCGCAAAGCGTATCGGCGTGATCGTGCGCGAACAGTACGACGCAACGCTGACGATCAGCGAGGCCGCACTGCGCAAGTTCGTGGCACGCCGTCGATGCGAACTGGTTCCCAAAGAAGCCTTCGTTCGTGCGCAATACGCGCCTGGAGATCAAGCGCAGTTCGACTTCTCGCCGATGCAGGTCATCATCGCCGGCGTGCTCACCATCGTGCAGGTGTTTGCGATGCGCTTGAGTTACAGCGGGCATTTCTTTGCGCGCGCATCATATCGGCAAGATCGTCCTGTGCTCTTTGCCGGATTGCTGGCTGCCGTGAAGTTCTTCGGAGGGTTGCCGCGTGTGGCGATCTTCGACAACCCCAAGACGGCGGTGCAACGCATCCTGCGCGGGCGTAATCGCGAGCAGAACGAGCAGTTCCGCGCCTTCTGCGGTGAACTCGCCCTCGCAGTGGAGTTTGCGGCGCCACGCCGCGGCAACGAGAAGGGCGGCGTAGAGGGCGTGATGGGGTACATCGAGGACAACTTCTTTCGGCCCATCCCGTCGTACGCAAGCCTCGATGAGCTCAATGTCGATCTCGACCGGTTGTGCCGCGCCAATCTCGGGCGTGAGCATAGCGCGCATCGTGAGTTGATCGAAGAACGCTTTGCGCGCGAAGCGCCGGCGCTTCGGCCGTTACCGGAGTGGCTCCCGGCGCCGTGCGTGCGCGAGTACGCACGCGTCAACAAGTTCGCCGAGGTGACGGTCGAGACGAATCATTACTCGGTGCCCTCGCGCTACGTGCGCCGCGACGCGATCGTGGACATCTTCGAGGATAGCGCCGTCGTGGTGATCGGCGGCGAGCGGGTTGCCCAGCACCGGCGCGGGCGTGGAAAGCACGAGTTCATCATCGATCCGATGCACTACCTCGAACTCATCTCCCACAAGCACCGCTCGGCGACGAGCGCGCTGGCCTTTGCCAACGAGCGCCTGCCGCGCCCGTTGGTCGTGCTGCGCGATCGGATGATCGAGCGCGACGGGCCGACAGCGACCAAAGCGTGGATGGCCGTGCTGCGCCTCGCGCTTGACAGTTCCTTACCGGAACTGACCGAGGCAATCGAACTTGCCCTTGCACGCGGCACGCTCGATCCGCAGGCGATTGAGCTGATCCTGCGCCAGCGTGGCGCCGCCGCTACCGATCGACTCGATCTCTCACGTCGTCTGCCAACGCCGGCGTTGCACGCTCAAGTCGTCGACCTCGAAGCCTATCGCATCACGGCACTCGTCGAGCGTGCCATATGAGCACCGCGCTGATCGAGGAACATTTACGGGCGCTCAAGATGCCGGCAGCGTTGGCGCACTACCGTCGCCTGGCCGAAACGGCGAAGGACCCCATCGCGTATCTGGGCGAGGTGCTTAGCACCGAGCTGGAGCGCCGACACGAGAACGGCGTCAAGCAGCGTATCGCCGCAGCGCATCTGCCAACGCTCAAGACGTTGGACACTTTCGACTTCACGCTCCAACCCAACGTCCCGAAGATGAAACTCCTCGGGCTTGCCGATGGAGCGTTCATTCGCGAGCAGCGCAACCTCGTTTTTTACGGGCCGCCCGGCACGGGTAAAACGCACTGCCTCATTGCCATTGGCTTAGCGGCATGCACGCTCGGCTATCGCACGCTCTTCACCACCGCCGCCGGATTACTGACGAATCTGCTCGATGCCAAACGCGATGGAACGCTTACGCGCAAGCTGCAAGCGATCGATCGATTCTCGCTGGTGCTGATCGATGAATTGGGGTACATTCCCTTCGAACGCGAGGCGACCGACCTGCTCTTCCAAGTCATCTCGCAGCGGTACGAACGCGGCAGCATCGCTATGACTACCAACCTTGCCTTCGAGCAGTGGACGCAGATCTTTCCCGACGCGATGGCCGCTCGGGCGGTGATCGATCGTCTGATCCACCATGGCTCGGTCTTCGAGTTCACCGGCGAGAGCCACAGGCTACGCAGCCGGCAGGGAGCCTCGACCAAGGGGAGCAAAACCTGACCCACGGGGGTTCAAAAGTCACGAGCGTAAAGGTTCAATTTCTCGCGCGCGCGCCCATCCGCCGCGGAAATTTCGGGGGAGCGGGAAGCTGATCGGGATTCCCGACGCTTCAATGGGGCCGCGACGTTTCCGCCGCGGAAATCA
>JAKAVX010000436.1 GCA_021827465.1 Deltaproteobacteria bacterium
GGTGCGGCGATGGCCGCGGATTTCGGCTTCATCGCGCACGCCGCCGAGCGAAAGCCTGACGAACTTGCGTCCGAGCGCGCGCGCTATCGAGCGGCCGAGCGAGGTTTTGCCGGTTCCCGGAGGGCCGACGAAGCACAGGATCGGGCCCTTGGTGTCCTTCTTGAGCTTTCTGACCGCGAGGAATTCGAGGATGCGCTCCTTGATCTTCTCGAGGTCGTAATGGTCTTCGTCGAGCACTTCGCGGGCGTGCCTGATGTCGAGATTGTCTTCGGTAGAGATGGCCCACGGCAGGCTGACGAGCCAGTCGAGATAGGTGCGCACGACGGTATGCTCCGCCGACTCCGGCGGAATCATCTTGAGCCGGTCGAGTTCCTTGTCGGCCGCCTTGCGCGAGTCCTCGGGCATGTGCGCTTCTTCGAGCTTCTTTTCGAGCTCCTCGATTTCGCCCGAGCGCGCGTCGCCCTCGCCGAGTTCCTTCTGGATCGCCTTGAGCTGCTGGCGCAGATAATACTCGCGCTGGTTCTTGTTGAGCTCGGTCTGAACCTGGGATTGGATCTTGTGGCCGAGTTCGAGCAGCTCGATCTCGCGCGTCAGGATCGATATCAGCTTCTCAAGGCGCTGGCGCACGTCGACGGTGGAGAGCAGATCCTGCGCCTCCTCGACGGCGATTTTCAGATACGAAGCGACCAGATCGCTAAGCCGTCCCGCCTCCCGCACCTGCATCGCGATTCCCTGCAACTCGTCGGGCAGGTACGGCACCAGCGAAACGAACTTGGAGAACTGGCCGACCAGATGCGCCTGGAGCGCCTCGACTTCCTTGTCGGGGGCGAGCGTGTCCTCGAGGCGCTTCACATGCGCCTTGAAATACGGCTCGACCTGGCTGAACTCGAGCAGTTCGAGCCGCGCGATCCCCTGGACCAGCACGCGCACGCTCTGGTCCGGATAACGCAGCATCTTGAGGATCCTAACCGCCGTGCCCTCACGGAAGACCGAGTCGGGAGTCGGATTCTCTTCCTCGGGATTCTTCTGCGCGGCGAGCGCGATTATCCTGTCTGTCTGTCCGACCTCGTCAATAAGCTTGAGCGACGCCGGGCGGGAAACCAAGAACGGATGAATCTGGCTCGGGAAAATTACGATGCCGCGAAGTGGAAGGACGGGAAGTACGTCGGGAATCTCTACCCGGCTTACATCCTCTTCCAACTCGAAGCGCTTTTCGCCTTTGGGTTTGTCTGTCATAGGGTCAATGGAATCCTGGTTTTTGGAGGGACCCTCGGCCGACCGCGCTTCCACCCATCGCGCGATTTACCGTAGTATACGGGTCGGTGACTCACAAGGTAACCTCCCGATACTGAAACTAAGCACGATTGAATCTCGGCGCTACTGGCGAGGCTACTTTGGCACGACAGCGCTTCGACAAGCTCTTTAGCGCGGAAGAGGCGAACCAGCTCTTACCGAAGCTTCAAATCCTCATCCGCGAGCTTCAGGCGCAAGCCAATGCCCTGCGCGAGCGGATCCGCGAACTCGCCCGCGCCGACGATCGGCTGTGCGGGCTCGATTTGCCCGAGGTGCTCGAGCGTTATCCGGAATTCGCGCCGCTCGCCGCGCGCATGAGTGAACTCGCCACGGAGATCGAATCTACAGGATGCCTGCTCAAGGATATCGACCTGGGATTGGTCGATTTCCCGTTCGAAATCGGCGAAGACGGCGATGGCGAAAGCGAAATCGGCTTTCTCTGCTGGCAGTACGGCGAGCCAACCATCGTCGCGTGGCATCCGACTGACGACGGCTTTGCCGGGCGCAGGCCGCTGCCCGGCGCTTCCAAGGTATACTTGAACTGAGCGGGCTTGGGGTAAAACGCGCCTCGGGAGCATCCTAGCGATGACTATAGTAATGTTCTTCTATCTGCTGAGCCTCGTATGCTGGCTTGGGGCGATCATCTTTTTTTCCTTCTTCACCGCGCCCGTGGTCTTCACCCGGCTTCCCATCCATGACGCCGGCAAGGTCATAAGCGCGATCTTCCCGCGCTATTACATCCTGGGCTACGTGGCCGGAGCCGTCGCGCTCCTGCTTGCCTTCTACCTGATGGAGACGCAGGGGGAGCGCGGATGGTGGAGCGCGACGATCGCCGCTCTTTTCTTCGCGCTCGCATGCACGGTTTACGCGGGCGTGGTAATCAGGCCGCGAATCGACGCGATCCGAACCGTCGTCGAGCAGCCGAACCCCGACCCGGCAAAGAAGGCCGAGTTCGACCAGATGCATCAGCTCTCGGTCACGCTCAATGGAGTGGTGCTGCTGCTCAATCTGTTCGCGCTCTTCACGACCGCCGGCGCAATTACCCATCATGGCTGAGCCTCGTTTTAAAGCGATCGTGCTGGACCTGTTCGACACGCTGGTCAACTGGAATGCGAGCCTGTTGCCCGAGATGGAATGGCGCGGGCGGCAGATTCATTCGACGCTCCCGTGGATCCTGCCGAAGATCGAGGATGCGCTCGGCCCGGGTTTCGAGCGCGAGGCGTTCCTCGGCGCGTACCTCTCGGTTATCGAGGAGATCAACGCGGAGCGCGAGCGCGAGGGAATCGAGATAACCTGCACCGAGCGCTTCGTCAGGGTGTTCGAGCGGCTCGGCGTCGAGAAAAACGGTGATTTGCATTCGCTCGCCGAAGCGGTGACGCGCGTCCATATGGACGGCGTCCGAAGCGTGACCTCCGCGCCGCCGAACCGGATCGAAGCGGTGCGCAGGCTCGTGCGCAGCTACCGGCTCGGAATCCTGTCCAACTTCGACGATTCGACCGCGGGCCATCAGATCATTTCCGACACCGGCGTACGCGACCTGTTCGAGGCGATCGTCGTGTCGGCTGACGTCGGGCTTCGCAAGCCGAACCGCGCGATCTTCGAGCGGATGAAGGCGATGCTCGCGCTTGACGCGGGCGAAATCCTGTTCGTCGGCGACACGCCGGCGCACGACGTCGCGGGCTCGAAGCAGGCCGGGATGCACGCGGCGTGGATAAATCGGCACGGCGCGGCGTTGCCCGACGGAACCCCGGCTCCCGATATCGTTATCGCGGACTTGGCCGAGCTACCCGGCATTCTCGGTTGCTGAAAACGATGGCGCGCCGCACGTCAATCGCGGTTATCGGCGCGGGAGACGCGCCGCCCGAAGTCGAGGCGCTCGCTCGCGAGGTCGGACGGCTCATCGCGGAGCGCGGCGCGGTGATGATTTGCGGCGGACTGGGGGGCGTGATGGCGGCCGCGGCGGAAGGCGCGCAAGCCGCCGGCGGCCACACAATCGGGATACTGCCTTCCAATGACCTCGACTCGGCCAACGAGTACATCGAATTTCCGCTCGCAACCGGGATCGGCGAGGCGCGCAACGCCGTCGTCGTGGCGAGCGCGGATGCGGTAATCGCGCTCGCGGGAGAAGCGGGCACGCTCAGCGAAATCGGCCTTGCGATGAAGCTCGGACGCCCGGTCGTCGCGCTCGACGCGTGGCCCGAGATAAGAGGACCGATACATGCCGCGAACCCGGTCGAGGCCGTGGAGCGCGCGCTCGAACTGGCCGCGATGCGAAAGAAAAAGCGCTAGCTGTCTCCAACAAGAGACACCGGATCAGGAAAATCGAATGCCCAGCGATGTGAAATCAGCGATGGAAACGATAGCCGGCGCTCCGTACTCGAAAGTGCTCGGCCTCAGGATCGATTCGGCAGGGAACGGC
>JAKAVX010000437.1 GCA_021827465.1 Deltaproteobacteria bacterium
ATTCCCGGCATCGCGACATCGCAAATCACGAAGTCGAAACCGTCTTCGCGCAGATAACGTAACCCGTCGTACCCGCTCGAGGCCGACGCAACCCGGTAGCCCCGGTGTTCGAGGCCTTCACGTAGAGAGGCAAGCACGCCTGGATCGTCGTCGATGATTAAAACGCGGCGTGGCTCCGCACCGGACGTTCGCGTAGCGGATGCGTTGGCGTCCAGCGGTTGTGACGCTCGAATCGGAGCGGGCGCCAGATCGGTTGCCGCATCGGTAATTGCCTCGGCGGCACGGGATTTCGTGGCAAGCGCCTCAGCGGCAATTGAAATCACTATCACGCCCGGCGCACCGAGCTGACAGTCAACGCGCAATTCTGCGCTCAGACGTTCGAGGGGAGCCGCGAGCGCAAGCGCGCGCACCAACTCATCGGCGTCGAATTGCAGCGAACTAAATGATCGATCCAAAGGCCGTGCGATCACAGGGCGCAGGCGATGGGCCTCTATCGCAATCACGTCGGCGCCTTCAGACGCACTCGCGGTGACCATCACCACGCCTCCGGCGGGCATTTCCTCGCAGATCCGTATCAGAATTCGCTCGAGCATCGCGCTCAAGTCCGCCGGAATAATCCGTACGGGATGAAGCTCTCCGACTTCGAGATCTATATGCATGACCCGCTCGCCAGAGGGATCGCGCCGGCGCAAATGTTCGCGGACGGTTTCGAGCGTCGCGTCAATCAGCCCGGCTGGATCGAGCAATATCGCCGCCTGCGCGTTTCCTTCGGATCGCCTGCTCGAAAGCCCGACAACGGCGAGAGCGCTCCTGACGAGGCTGGCAAATTGCGCGCGAACGCGGCACTCCGCGTATTTGCGCTTCAACGCGCCGAGCGTGGCGCAAAGAGTGCGCTCAGTGAAGCTGGCCGGTCTAGTGATTTGCCTAAACGTCGCGCGCGAGGTTATCGAGCTTTCTCGCATTGCGTTATCGCCGCATGCGTGTGGCGTGGTTTTGGGCCGCACATCGGGAGTAAGAGCCGGTGCCGGAGCGTGCCAATAGCGTCGGCGGTCGCCGCCGTCGAGCATCTGGATCACCCTGAAAAAAGTTCACGATTCCCGATTCAGCAACAAAAATTTCCAAGCCTGAATCGATCTGAAGCGGCATAAGCGACGAAGCAGCACTACCTGTGCCATCAAGGGCGGTCCGGATGGGGGTTTGCTTGGCGCGAAAATTATCGCGACGTCCGAGATAATGGCATCAAGGAAGGACCGCCACGCACAAACAAGAAATCAATCTACTGGGAATTGTTACCGCCGGTCCGCGATGCGCCGTCACCCGATTCTTTATGATGCGCTCGTGGTACCGCAAACCATCTGAGAATCAGCCCGGCGAAGACTGCCAGAGCACCCCCTATTGCGAGCGATTGCCACCATGGCAGCCATTCGCGGATAAACAGGATGAGGGCCGCGAGCATCACAATTCCCCCGATCAGTATCGCGAATCCCGCGATCATATCGGCGACGACGCGATCGCTCAGATCAGAGAAAATCGGAACCAGCGAATTTTGGAAGAGTTGAATCTCGGCCCGAATCACGTTGGTCAAGTCGGCAACTACGCGCTCAGCGAGCTCGGGCCAACTTACTTCGGTCGCAGGCGGATGCGGGCCGGCGGGATCCGTTCGGTTGGCCTGCATGGTCGCTGGAATCCTACCGCAAGCCTCGGGAAACGCGGGATTCGCGTGTCTTGCCGGCGAGGTGGAGTAGTCCGCCGCTCAGAATCAAACCCAGCGCGACGAATCTGTCGTCGATGGTTCCGAGCAGAAAGCCCACCCCGGCCGCGGCGCATATCGCGGTTCCGGGATAGCGTTCAATCAGCCGTTCGGGCTGGAGTTGCTCGCCCACCGCTTCGGCTTTTTCGTTCACTACCGCCAGAGTCTGATGCAGTTGTTCCTTTGCCTGTTCGAGTTGTTCCTCGAGTTGATCGGTGTCGTCTTCCATAGTTCTCACTCGCATCAGCAAGCGCGTCGAGGACGATTTTAGGCGCTACGATCCGCACCGCATACGCAACCATCGCTCTGCCGACCCAAGTTCGCAGTCCGCCACCCAGCACGAAGCCCGCACCGGCGGCGATGCCAATGACAGTCAGGGGATTTTGCCGGATGTAGGCTTCCAAAGCCGATTCGGAGATGATTGGAGGCTGCGATTCCGCGCGCGGCTCCATCTACGGACTCCTACGCGGAAATCCGTCGGATGACTTGGGCAGCGACGTATCCGACGAGGAACGCGCCCGCAACCGCAAGCAGCGGCTCTCGCTTGACGAAATCGAGCAGTCCCTCGCTTGCCTGACCAACTAAATCGAGGGATTTTGCGCCGTACTCGCGAGCGCTATCCAACGTGTCGCTCAGCGCATCGTGGCTGGCCTTGCGGACGTTATTTAAGGTGTCGGATGCGGCGGCAACGCCATTATCGAGCGTGGTATCTGCCATAAAATTCGACCTCCTAAAAAGTGAGAATCGGCGATTAAGCGGGCGAGCCGGATGCAACGCCGTCGTAGCAAGGTAGACTCTAAGCGTGAGTATACACGAATTGGGCAAAAGCAAGGAAATTCCTTCAACCCGGAAAGTCGCGGCGGAAGAAGCTTTTTGCCGATCAGCACCGGCTTTCCTAAAGCAATTTATCGGGGAAAATATTTTGCTGCCGATCGAGTCATCTCTAAATATGATCGTTGGTTGTCCGGGATTGCGCGCCGTATTGTTCCTGTCCGATACTTGGCGTGATTTGGAAATTTTCGCTTACGCGCGCGACTAGACCGGTCAAGAAAACTTAGCCGCGATTCTCTGCGACACTGCGTTCCAATGAACCGTCTGCGGGCAAGATTTCTGGTTGCCTTCCTGCTCCTGCAGTTGATCCCGACGATCTCGATCGCGATCTTCTCGCTCTCCTACACGATCAAGAACGTCGTCAACGGAATCGCGGACTCGGGCAACCTGATGACCGAGCAAATCTACGAACAGATCCGCGCGACGCTCGAGGCTTCGCATGGCGACCCCGCCGCCGCGCTTGAGCGAGACCCCGCACTCAAGTCGCTGCTCGCCTCGACACAGGCCTTCGGATGGGCGGTGGTTGGCGCTCGAGTGCTCGATGCGCAGGGTAAAGTGATGGTCGCGGCCGACGACGAGGCGGCGCCCGCGCCCCCAGCGATGCCCTCGATGGAGGATTTGCAGGCACGGCTTTCGAGTTGGTGGCCGCTCCCGGCGTTGCGCGCGATTTCCGCGAATCGGGAATACGCGATCGCGCGGCCCATCGCGATCGCCGGCAAGCCGTTCGCAACCATAACCGTGACGATCACGACGGCGCTGATCGCGGCGCAGACCAGACGCCTGGCGCTGGTTTTCGCGGGGTTTATCGCGGTCGATCTGGCCGCATTCATCGTCGCGGCGATTGTCCTGCGCAATCTGATGTTCGCGGGCTTCAGCTTGATCGCCGCCGGACTCGGCCGCGCCGACGAAGCACGCTCGATTGTTCAGGCCGGAACAGACCTGAGCGGACTTGCGGATCGCTTCAAGCGGCTGTCGCGCCAGATGCATACCGAATCGGACCGTTGGGAGACCAAACCCACGCAAGCCTTCGACATGATTCGCTCGATCCGCGACGGCGTGATCCTGCTCGATGGCGAGGGTACCGTTTTGTTCGCCAATCCCGAGGCCCGCGCGATCCTTGGGCTCGCT
>JAKAVX010000438.1 GCA_021827465.1 Deltaproteobacteria bacterium
GATGGTCGATCACTTCATCGACCCGCAGCAGCGCCTTGAGGCCAACGAATATTTCGCGCGCGAGGCCGACACCCTCGCCCAACTGAAGCATCAGGCCATCCCGGCCATCACCGACCGCTTCGACGATCAGAACCGCCATTACCTGGTGATGGAGTACGTCGAGGGGCGAAACCTCGAAGAGGAGCTGGCCGCGCGCAACAACCAGCCTTTTCCCGAGGGCCTGGTGATCGATATCGCGCGCCAGTTGTGCGACGTGCTTGGCTATCTGCACGGGATGGCGCCGCCGATCGTGTACCGCGACATGAAGCCCTCCAACGTGATGCTCACGTCGAAGGGCCGCGTAGTGCTGATCGACTTCGGAATCGCCCGCCTGTTCAAGGCGCAAAGGAAGGGCACGATGATCGGCACGCTCGGGTTCGCGCCGCCCGAGCAGTACAAGGGCGAGGTCGATCCGCGCAGCGACATCTACTCGCTCGCGGCGACGCTGCATTACCTGCTTACCGCACGCGATCCGGAAAAATTTCCGCCCTTCAGCTTTCCGCGCCTGAAGCAACTGCGCCCGGACGTCTCGGACAACCTGGCCGGCGCGATCGACTCCGCGCTCGCCTACGATGTCGAGGATCGGCCCGCCGGCATCCAGGAATTCCGCGACATGATGCTGTACGGGTATGGGCTTCCCGCGGAGGGCGCGGTTCGGGTAAGCGCGAAGAGCGGCACCGCCGGTCTGCCTCCGATCGAGGATGTCGGCGAGTACGAGACACCCGACTATCTGCCCCCCGCAAAGCCGCGCAGCGCTCTCAGGCGGGCGGTCAGCCTTATCGTCTTTTCGATGGCGATGGCGGGGATCGCCTTCGGCGCGACCTATGTGTACTCGCGCCCGCAGCTTCAGGAGCAACTCGGCATCAAGGGTCTTATCGATTCGTTGCCGTGGAAGCACGAGGAACTGCTGGCTCGCGCGCGCGAGCATCCTCTGGACTTCCAGAGCATGACGCTTCGGCTCTCGACGCGTGAAGGCATCCCGACCTCGGAACCCAAGGCGAGCTTCACCGACACGGAGCTTTCCCAGGCGCGTTATCTGAAATGGCAAGCGACCTTCAAAAACGCGCTCGCCGGGCTCGAGGGCCGTACCGACCGCGTCGAAGCGCGCTTTTTCGATTCGGGCGGCCTGCAGATCGCCTCGAGCGACCAGCGGCTTTTCGTCGGTCCGTCGCAGACCGCGGTCGATTTCAGCGGCGTTGCGCTGATGCCTAACATGGCGGACAAGCCGCCCGGGAGTTACAAGGTCGCGCTTTATCTTGGCGACAAGCTGCTCGCGGCGCAGCAGTTCACGGTGACGCAGGATATGGCGGCGCAGGCCGCAGCCGCCGTCGCAAAGTCGGCTGCCGCGGCTGAGTCCGAGGCGGCGACGCGCGCGGCCGAGGAAAAACGGCGCGCGGAGCAGAAGCGGCTCGCGATGATTGAGGAGATGCGCCGAAAGCCGCTCTCCCTGCTCAACATCAACTTCGTCAACAGCACCAAGACCGGGACCGCGCTGTCCGGGCCCATGGGCGAGTTCGACGCTTCCAAGGTCCTGTTCGTGGGATGGAACGTCAGGTTCAACAACCGGCTCTTCGGGCTCGAGCCGGGACAGTACCGGGTGGACGCGGCCTATGTTGCGCCCGACGGCCGGACGCTGGGTGCGGTCAACGATTGGAAAGACGTCGGCGCCGATCAGAAGACGGTCACGTTCAGCGGACGGGTCGGCAACTCGGCCGGAGGCGCTTTCTTGCCGGGCACCTATACGGTCAACTTTTACCTGAACGGCAAATACTTCGCGCGCCGCCAATTCCGGGTCCTTGCGAGCACCGGTGGTTCGTACTCGGGCGGAGCGATCGGCTACGGCGCGTCACCCGCTCCGGGAGCTTCGGCGGGTGGAAGATCGTTCACTCTCGGCGGTCCGATGATCGCGACCGGCCAAATCAACGGGCTTGGGAGCAATCCCTCGATGGAGCTTCGGCTCCGTCCGCAGCCCAACGGATTCCTTCACGGCGAACTGGTGATCCATAGCGCCGGATACGGTCCGACCTCGATAGAGGGCTTTGTGCGCGGCAACCATATCGAGTTCCAGGTGCCGTATGGAACCGAAACTTTCTTCTTCGAGGGCACGAGCCGCAATGGCCGGCTCTCGGGAACGTTCAAGTCAACGCCGTCGGGAAAGCGCGGCACCTGGACTGCGCGGGCGAGCTGAGTTCGCCGCGCGCGCCGGACTTTACGAAGGGCAATCGCTGATTTTTTCGCTTGAACCCGGATGCGCCAAAGGCGATCCTGCTTCTTGTCTTGACATGGCCAGTAACGTCTCTCGAGAAAAACTTTTGTTCTACGCAGCCGCCGGCGGGCTTGGCGGACTAGCCGCTTGGGGCAGCGCGGAACCATTCCTCGGAATCCGCTCGGTTTACGGCCGCGATATCGTGCTTGGCGCGCTTATCGGGGCGTTCATCGGAGCTTTTCTCGCCTCGATAGAAGCGCTCAGCGTGGGCCAGACGCGGCTTGCGCTGCGCGGAATAAGGAGCGGCGGGATAATCGGCGCGCTGGGCGGCGCGGCGGGACTGATCGTGGGCGAATTCGCCTTCGACATCCTGCACGGATTTATCGGACGGGTCCTCGGCTGGTCGGTGCTCGGAATCGCGGTGGGGCTGGGTGTCGGATGGGCCGCGGGTTCGGCGGCGCGCAGACGCAACGCTGCAATTGGCGGCCTGCTTGGGGGCTTTCTCGGCGGCGCCCTGTATCAGGAGCTGACTGGGCTGTTCCCGCAGGCGTTCGGGCGCGCGATAGCGATCGTGGTGCTCGGCGCGCTAATCGGATTCTTCATCGGGCTTGTCGGCGAGCTGCTCAAGCGCGGATGGCTGATGGTGGTTCGCAGCCAGAGCCGCAACGCGCGCGAGGGCCGCGAGTATCCGCTGGCAAAGCCGGTCACCGTGATCGGCCGCGCCGAGGAATGCGACATAGGGCTGTTCGGCGATCAGACCGTGCTGGGCCATCATGCGATCGTCCGGCGCGAGGGTCGCAGCTTCTACATCAGTCCGACCGGGGGCGGACAAGTGACCGTGAACCGCCATCCCGTGCCGGGACGGCAGTTGCTGCACAACGGCGACAGGATCGAAGTTGGGGGTACGCTGTTTTTGTATCGCGAGCGCGCACAGGCCGCGCAGCAGTGAGGCACTTCCGTGCGCCCAAAAACCTTTTTCTTCGGGAGGTCGCCACTCTCCTCGTCGGTAGCGCGTCGCGGCGTTGTCCGCCGCCGCGGGAATGCATCGCTCGGAAAGCAGCGGCTTACCGCAACGATTCTCATCCTGACGGCGATTGTGTCGGCCGCGGGATGCTCGCTGACCAGCGGCGGCGTCACGATGCCCAAGGGGCCGATTTCGGTCCAGAAGATCGAGTACTACCCCTACCAGGTGAAGGGTTACCAGAACAGTTATCCTGACCGCAGCCTGGTGGTTCTGATGCCGGTTGATTCAGAGCCCGACAGGGACCCGGGACCCGATGCGCCGCAGGGCAAGGTTTTCATCGGGGTGATCGAGGATAGAAACAAAGCGATTGTCCAGCGCCTTTACAGCGATCCCTTGCCGGCGATCGTCCAGCACGCAATCCTGCAGTCGGCCAAGGAGGCCGGGTTGCGCCCAACCGCGGTTGCGGGGACGAATTACGTTCCGGACTTGTATCACA
>JAKAVX010000439.1 GCA_021827465.1 Deltaproteobacteria bacterium
ACTCGCCACTCACGGATCGCATTACGCTTCCGCCGCGCGAGCTATTCATCAGCGCCGAAGAGGAAGCCGCGACTGAGACACACGAACTAGTGCATAGCGTCGGCCACGAGAAGCGGCTTGGGAGAGAAGGGATTTGCGAAGCCGCGCCGTTCGGCTCTCCGGTCTACTCCAAAGAGGAATTATGCGCGGAGCTCGGAGCAGCCTACCTTTGCGCTGAAGCCGGAATCTCCAACGTGGTCATCGCCAACCAGGCCGCGTACTGCTCCGGATGGCTGGTGAGGCTTCGCGATGATCGCAAGCTGCTGATCCACGCCGCCGCTCAGGCGCAGAAGGCCGCCGATTTCATACTCAATCGCAAATCCTGCGAGCAATAAAATTTTCGGCGCGCCCGCGCTTGATAGCGGGCGCGCCGTTACGACCTCACTCGGCACAGCAACTCAGTCTCGAAATATCCTTCGTAAAGGAGAGGGCGACGATCTTCAGCGCCTCGGACATCGTTGGATAGATGTGCAGCATGCCCACAAAGTCCTCGATCGTCGCACCCAGACGGATCCCCATCGCCGCCTCGTGGATTACTTCGGCCGCATCCATTCCGACCATCGAGACGCCAAGGACCTTGCGGCTATCGCGCTCGGCCACCATCTTGATTACGCCGCGCGGATTGCGGACCGCCTGTGCGCGTGGCACCTGGTCCATCTTTACGGTTCGGCAGGCGCAGTGATAGCCGCGCTCGACCGCCTGCTTGTCGGTCAGCCCGACCACCGCGACTTGGGGATCGGTGAAGATTGCGCGCGGAATCACCCGATGGTCAACCTTGCGATGCTCGCCGTTGAGTGCGTTGAGCGCCGCAATACCGCCGTCCTGGGCCCCGACCGGCGTTGCCATCTGGCTTTCGGTGTTGGAGCCGATCACGTCGCCGCCGGCCCAAATGTGCGTCGCGCTCGTCTGCAACTCTTCGTTGACAATGATCGCACCAAGCTGATCGGTGCGCACGCCGGCCATCTCCAAGCCGAGGCCCTCGGTATTGGGAACTCGCCCCGTGGCAACGAGCAGGTACGACGACCGCACAGTCGTGGAAGCATCACCGGCCACTTCCACTGCTATACCTTCGCGATCCCGGCGGACGGCGGAGGCCTTGGCACGCATAAGAATGGTGATTCCTTCCTCCTGGAGAATCTCGCCGAGTGTGGCGCCGACTTCGGGTTCGTAGCCCGGCAAGATTCGCTCGCTTGGTTCGAGGATGGTCACTCGCGTGCCAAGCCGGTGAAAGAACTGTCCCAGTTCGAGCGCGATATAGCCGCCGCTGACAATCGTGAGAGACTCCGGCTGCTCCTTAAGCTCCATGTTCTCGTGGCTCGTGAGAAGATCGCTGGTCATGAACGGAACAGCGTCGAGGCCCTTAAGCGGCGCGATAAAAGGCCGTGACCCTGTCGCCACCAGAAAGCGATCCGCCTCCAAGCGGACATCTCCAACTTGAACGGCG
The DNA here is from genome assembly GCA_021827465.1 of Deltaproteobacteria bacterium. Next base: position 1,484 of record JAKAVX010000439.1, read on the forward strand.
TTGCGATCGACGAATCGCGCAGTCCCTTCGAATACGCTGATTCGGTCGCCGACAATGCTCTGGTATTTCTTCTCGCGGTAATAGGCGATCACCTCATCCTTCTGGCGAACCAGTTCCGCGAAGTTGACCTTAAGCCGCGCCGGTTCGATTCCGGGATAGCGGGGATGCGCCGCTTCGTGGACGATGCCCGCCGCTGCGATGAGGTTCTTCGAGGGCAGGCATCCGCGATTGACGCAGGTACCGCCGAGCGTGCGGGCTTCCGTCATCGCGACAGTCTTGCCCAGTTCCGCGGCCCTGATCGCAGCCGCGAATGCCGTTGAGCCGGAACCGAGAATCACGAAATCGAATCGCTGCGTTTCCATATCCAGCCGGTCTTCAAACCGATTCGCGGCTGCTTTCACCCGGGGGCGGACAGGTCGGACAAGAGGCAGAACCCGCGGATCGACTCGGAGCGAGGCTCCAAGCTGAGGCGATCACCAGGATCGCGGCGCCCGCGTAGGTTATCGCGTTTGATTCCAGCAGGAATTTGCCAGGCAGGATGAGTGCGGCGGAAAGCAAGCCCAGAGCGAAAGGTCCATAGCCCTTGAGCTTGATCTGCAAACCGAGCCCCACAACCGCCACCGCCAGAAGCGCTCCGGTAAGGGGCAGCAGATACGTTGAGGAAACGAGAAATCCCAGGCCCAGCGAAGAAACCAGCGCGGCATAAGCCGGCCAGCATAGCGGGCAGGCAAGGCTGGGAAGCAACGAAACCACGACTCCCGGTATTGTCAGCAGACCCAGCTTGCGCGGGTCTCGTGCATGGATTGCGTCAGCCATTGTGACCTCCTACGTGTTGTTCGGACCAACCGTTCGCATCGAGGCTGTCCAGGATCGGGCAGTCGCTGGTTTTACCGCGCCGCGCGCATGCGCTGATCAGCTCGGAGAGCGCGTGCTTCATTTGCTGCAGAGAGTTGATCTTCTTGTCGATGTCGGCGACCTTGGCCTCCGTTCGTTCGCGGACTCGATCGCACGCATCAACCGAATGGACTCGCAGCGCCAACAACTCCCTGATCTCATTTAGCGAGAAGCCCAGCACCTTCGCGTGTCTGATGAACCTGAGGCGTCTGAGTGCGTCATCGGAAAAGACGCGATATCCTGCCATCGAACGCGACGCGCGTGGGAGCAATCGGCGCCGCTCGTAATATCGGACCGTCTCGCGATTCACGTGCGCGCGCTTGGCCAACTCGCCGATCGTCAGCCGTTCCATTGGGATACGCCTCAGGGCAGCGGGACGCCGATGCCGGCCAGCCTCAGACTTGCCTCGTCAGGACCCAGGCCCATGCAGCACGTAGCGAGCCGTCCGTCGATCGCGACCGCCGGAACAGTATGAATTCCGTAACTCTTCGCCTTGGCGGCAACCGCGGGATCGTGCATGTCGTGCACGGTAACCTCGCATGATGGGCAGGCGAGCCGCCGAACCAATGCTTGCGTCTCCTCGCAAGCCGGGCATCCGGCGCTGAAGATTTCAATTTTGCGTTTGGAACTCATGGTCGCACCTCCTAATTGAAGAAGAGCCTACATCCTGTACTTAGGTACAAGGTCAAGCGGCATTCAGAAGCTTTGCTAGTTACGCCTCCGCAGCTAGACCGACGGATTTGAGTTATCTATTCGCGCAAACGGCGCCACACGACGAGCAGGCGTGATCCCGCGGTCACGATAAACGGTTGCCGCCGTTGCGGTACGAGCGGCCGTTCACGTGACCGTTCGTTTCGGGCAGGCCGTACCGTTTGAGGCGATTGTAGAGGGTGCCCCGGCTCATCCCCAGGATATCTGCCGCACGAGCCTTGTTCCCTCCGACGTACTCGACGGTGCGGAAGAGAAGCTCGCGCTCGACTTCGGACCCTGACGAGCCCAATCGAACGGTGAAGCTGCTCTCTAGTCCGTGGCGCGAAGCCAGTTCCAACGGCAAGTCTTGGAGCGAGAGCATGGGCGACCGGCATACGATAACCGCCCGCTGGATGACGTTGCGCAGTTCGCGGATGTTGCCGGGCCAGGTGTGTGCTCTGAGCGCATCGAGAAAGTCCTGCTGCAGCCCTTGTGCGCTCTTGCGGTGTTCGCGGCTGAATTCTTCGATGAAATGCTCGGCCAGCGGCGGCAGGTCCTCAAGCCGATGGCGCAGCGGCGGCAGTTCTACGTGGAAGACGTTCAGACGATAGAACAGGTCTTCGCGTAAGC
>JAKAVX010000440.1:0-692 GCA_021827465.1 Deltaproteobacteria bacterium
CGGCGATCGCGGGCGGAGCGGAGAGACTCGTCGCGCGGGCGCTGGAGAAGCTCGAAGCGGGAGAGCTCGCGATCGCGTGTCATCTGGCCGACTGGGCCGCGATGGCCGCGCCGGAGGACAAGCAGGTGCACGAGGCGCGGATGCGTATCTACCAGGCGCGCGCCGACCAGTCGCTCTCCACGATGAGCCACGGGATTTTCCGCGCGGCCGTGCTCGAATCGGCTAAGAAAGCGGGAAGCACGCCGCCCGACGATAACCGCAGCATGTAGGATTATCGCGCGCGGGCGATTATTCGCGCGGGGTGGGCGCAAGCGTCAGCTTGCCGAGAATCGCGGCCGAGCGTGCGCCGGTCACGCGCGGAATATTTCCCTGCCGCCCGCGCAGCATCTGATGGGCGAGGATCGCAAAGGCGACGGCTTCGAGCGCGTCGCCGTCAAGTCCGAGCGCGTCCGCAGTGAGCACGCGAAGTTGAGGCATCTCCCGCGCAAGCATCCGCATCAGAGTTGGATTTCGCGCGCCGCCTCCGGTTGCGATTACCTGGTCCACCCGCCCGAGCGGCACGATAAAGCGGCGCGTCGCGTCGGCGATCGAGCGCGCGGTGAGCGCGGTCACGGTCGCGACCAGGTCGTCGCCGCGAATCCCCAAGCGGCCCGCGCGACGCTCGATTTCGGCGAGATAGTGCGCGCCGAATT
>JAKAVX010000440.1:702-3691 GCA_021827465.1 Deltaproteobacteria bacterium
CTCGCGCCCGGTGGATTTCGGCGGACGGCGGCGAAAGTACGGATTGCGCATCAGCGCTTCCAGCAGTTCCTCGCTGACGGTTCCCCGCGCCGCCATCGCGCCGCCGCGATCCATCTTCGCGCGCCCGTTGGTCAGCTTCGCCGCGAGCGCGTCGACGAGCATCACGCCCGGCCCCGTATCGAACGCGATAAGCGAGCGATCGTCGAGACGCGCGGCGGCGGGAAGATAGGTTGCGTTGCCGATTCCGCCGATATTCTGCACCACGCGGCCGAGCTTGCGATCGCCGAAGAGCCATAGATGGGCGAGCGGGGCGAGCGGCGCCGCTTCGCCGCCGAGCGCCATGTCCATCGGACGGAAATCCGCGACAACCGGCGCGCCGGTCATCGCGGCGATCACAGCCGCCTCGCCTATCTGCATCGTCGAGGCGGTTTGTCCGCGGCGCGCGCGGCGCGGCGGCAGATGGAAAATCGTGTGCCCGTGCGAGCCGACGAACGCGACGCGCGAAAGTGCAGCGCGCCCAAGCCTTGCGACCTCGACGGCGGCGCGGCCGAAGTGCCGGCCGAGCTCGAAGTTGAGCGTCGAGATCGCGTCCGCGCCGTGGCCCGAAGCGACTTCGAGCAGGCGCTCGCGAAAGCGTTTCGGGTAGGGGAAGGTTCGAAACGCGAGAACCTTCGCGGGCGGTCGCGCGCGCTCGTCGAGGCGGACCAGCGCCGCGCTCACGCCGTCGTGCGAGGTGCCCGACATCAGGCCGATCGCGAGATGCGACCGTCCTTCGAGATTCAGCTTAATCGCGCTCATCGTCGGACTCGTCCTCGTTGCGGCGGCTTAGCTTGAAGATCTGGAATGACGACAGGATGAGACGCCATCCGGAGGGAAATTCGAGCGCGTCGCCTTCGGGGGTCGGCTCGGCCTCGATTATGACCTTGCCGCGCTCGTGCCATTGGACGAGCAACATCTTGTGGCCGATCTGACGGCCGGTGACGCGGTCGATCGCGAAATCGCCGAACAGCGTAGTCGTGCGAAGATCCGAGAAGGCTTCGCGGATTCGCGCCTGTTCGAGCGAGCCAGCGGCTTCGACCGCGGCCTTGATGAGAAGTCCCGCGGCGTAGGCCTGCGCGGCCGGATAATCGCATCCGACTTCCGGCGCGGCCGCACGCATCCGCGAGGCGAACTCGCGCGGGCGCGGACCGAGCTGCGGCTCGATCTCAAACTGTTCCTCCCATTGGCTCGGGCCGACGATTCCCTCGGCATGCTCGCCGAGTTCCTCGCGAAATCGCTCGACGCCCGCGGCAACGCAGGCAAGCACGGGGACATTGAGTGTCGAGGACGCAACCGCGCGCATCACGGCGACGTCGTGCGCGTAATCGCCCGCGCTCACTACAGCGTTGACGCGGTTTCGCGCGAGCGCGGGAAAAAGCTTTGCGGGAGTCGTCTCGGGATCGAATTCACCTCGGTATTTCACCCGGATTTTCACACCGTGGCGCTTCGCGAAGCGCTCGGTGCAGGCGCGCTCGATGCCGCCCGCGATCGCGTCGGCAAACGGGCTCGGCGAAGTCACTATCGCGAGTCTTTTGCGCCACAGCTTGAGCCCTGCGAGCAGCTTCACAAAGCCGACCAGGTAATCGCTCGCCGGGCTCAGCACTCCGACCAGCATCCGGTAGCGGTTTTCGTAAAGATCGTCGGCCGCGCCGCCGTGATTGACGAGCACCATCCCGGCTTCTTCGGCGATAGGCGCCGCCGCGCGCGCGAGCGTGCTCGAGTACGGGCCGAAGATTAGATCGGCGCGCTCGCCGAAGCATAGCGAGCGATAGATGGAGCGGCATCGTTCGGCGTCACTCGCGTCGTCGCGGCAATCGAGCGTGAGTTGATAATGCGCACCGTCGACATTGACGCCGCCTTCGCGGTTGAGATCGGAGACGAACAGTCGAAGCGCAGCCTCAGCCTGCCTGCCCATCGCTTCGAATTCGCCGCTAAGCGAGAGCGAGAGGCCGATTCTGAGACTGGAAGCCATCGGATGTTACGGGGGCGGGCTTGCCGAAGCGGGATCGCAAGCCGGCTTACGCCTCAACTTCGGCGATTCCGCCGCGGATGACCGCCTGGCCGTCGGGATTGCAGGTCTCGTAGGCGTAAACCTTGCGGCCGTTCTTTTCTCCGTCGGACCAGACGCTGGTTGTGATCGTCTGACCCGGGAAAACCGGCCGCGTGAAACGCACGCGCAGGCGCCTCAGCTTGAGCGGGTCGCCGCCGCAGAGCCTGTCGATCATCACCTTCGACGTGAACGCCATCGTGCACAGCCCGTGTACGATTATGCCCGACAGTCCCGCCATCTTTGCGAAGCTCTCGTCAACGTGGATCGGGTTGATATCGCCGGACGCGTCCCGATAACGATAGGTCTGGTCCTTGTCGATGGTCTGCGGGACGGTGAATAGCGGTTCGCCGCGTTCGGGTTCGGGCTCACGTTTTTCGAGCGCTCCGCGTCTTCCGCCGCCGCGGATGAATACGTTGAAGAGCGTGCGCTGGACGTGCTCGCCGCGCTGATTGTGCGCGTTCAGCTCCAGCACCATCGTCTCGCCGGTCGCCTTGGTCTCGATAGACGCGATCCTCGCCGCCGAAGTGATCCTGTCGCCGGGCCGGATAGCGCCGAGGAATTCCATGTCCTGCTCGCCGTGGAGCAGACGCATGAGGTCGACGCTGAGTTCCGAATCGCTCATCGCGGCCATCACGGACGGCCACGTCACGGCCACCGCGTACATCGGCGGCGCAACGATTCCGCCGGCGCGGCTCGGGTCGAAGAAGGCGGGATTGTCGTCATTGTAGGCGCGCGCGTAGTTCTGCATCGCCTCCAGCTTGGCGTCGGTTACGATCGGTGGATACTGCTTGCCGATACAGGCCTTGTTGAGCGGCATTCCGTTCTCCGTTGCGGTTGTGGATGAAATCCCGGCTTAAGGGTGCGGAGCTTCTCAGCGCGTCTCGCGCCCCGTAACGAAAA
>JAKAVX010000441.1:0-2043 GCA_021827465.1 Deltaproteobacteria bacterium
GGTGGCCTTGTCGGCCCGAGGCTTCAGTTCGGACTGCACCGCGCCGGGTTGGTGGATCGTGACGGGCCGGATGTTTTGGCTTAAGTTCGAAGTTGCTCGATAGGCCCGCGCATCTTTCGTCACAGAGCTTCGGCGGATGATCATTCAGGACGATATTCCATTCCGGCTCATCATCACCGCGGAGTTGCTTGCGATAGGGGTGGTGCGCGTGTATTTCGGCGCTCCGCGCGGCAAAGAACCTGCCGGAGCGGCCCCGGCGCAGCGCTCCGAGTCGGGCTGGCTCACCGGGGCCCTCGGTGCGATCGTACTGCTGCACTTCGGAGCAATCTTGGCCTATCTCACGGATCCAGGGCTTCTCCGATGGAGCGCATTCGAAGTTGGCGGGCCGATTCGCTGGATCGCGATGATGGTAAGTTGTCTCGGCGTGGCTGGTGAGATCTGGGCTGCTGTTTCGCTCGGGGCGAGTTACAGCCCGATGCTTCGAATCGCGGAGGCGCGTGTTGTCGTGACTGCCGGTCCATACCGATGGATTCGCCATCCCCTGTACGCATTCTGGCTGCCGGTTGCGGTGGGATGGGGAGTTGCGGCATGCAACTGGTTCATAATCGTTACCGGGACAGTCTTGGTATTCGTCTTGGCGGTAATCCGTGTACCCCGAGAGGAGGCGATGATGCTGCAAGGGTTGGGCGAATCGTATCGCCAGTACATGACACGTACAGGTCGCTTCATTCCGCGAGTGTGGACTGTGCGACCGAGGTGAGCGCCTGTGGCTTCGCCGCCTTGCGGTTGGTCATCCGTAGTTCCTGACGCTCGCGAGAGGCCGGGTCGCAATCGCACGGACGCGCACGAGCCTCAGGCTGGGGATTCTGTCAAACCCCTGCGTAAGCGCGAAACGTACCGGGACGAGAGCAGCGGTTCATGGAGTTGACCCGCTTTCGTAGAGGGTGTTGGGGAGAAAGAAAGGAGGAAGGAGGACCCCAATGCCAGGAACGCATCCACCATACGCGCCGGAATATCGGCGGCGAATCATCGAGTTGGCGCGGGCCGGACACTCGATTAAAGAGCTGGCGCGCGAGTTCGAAGCGTCGGCCAACTCGATTCGAAAATGGGTCAAGCAGGCCGAACTCGATGAAGGTGTGCGCAGCGACGGCTTGACCAGCAGCGAGCGCGAGCCTCTTCTCTAAGCGCCTCCTCGGGAACGCGCCCCGCTTCCACCTCGGCCTGAGCCATCCAACGCCGCAGCGCTGTCTCGCCGATATCCAGCTCCAGCGCCATCTGTCCCACGCTCTTGCCGCTGCTCTGGATCAGCCGCATCGTCTCGGCCTTGTACTCGTCTGAGAACTTCCGCCGCTTCCGCCTCTGCTCCTTCGCCGTCCACTCCTATCGCGCGCACTTTCGCGCTTTTCGCAGTGTCCAACCGGGGCAAGTCCAAGCCTCCCACGCGAGTGACGCAAGGGGGGGAGGAACTGGATCCACCCGTGAACCCCTGTCACTACCCCGCGGTTTGACAGCCGGCGCTCGAAGGCGCTATGAGCTTGATTTCAGAAACTGAACGCAAGTTCAGCGGCTCCCATAATGAGCGTACAGGAACGTCATCGGCGCGAACGCCGCGCGCGACGCGAGACGATTCTCTCCGCCGCCGCGCGTGTTTTTGCTCGCCGCGGGCTTGAGCATTCCACTGTCGGTATGATCGCGCGCGAGGCCGAAGTCGCCGTCGGCACCATCTATCTCTACTTCTCCTCACGCGACGACCTGTTCCTGACGCTGACCGCCGAACGTATCCAGCATCTGAATGACACCTACCGCGAAATCCAGGCGCGCGGGCTTGCCCCGCTCGAGGAGCTCCGCGCGGTCGTGTCGGCCTATTTCGAATACCTCGGCAAGTCGCGCGAGCTGTTCCTAACCCAGCAATCGGCCGGCTACGCGCACATTCGAAAACGGCTTAAGCATCGCGGCGAAATCGAGCGCTACGATACCGTCGTGAAGCTCGGGCGCGAGTGCTTCGAGGTGTGGGCGAAATCGGTCTCGCGCGTGTGCGAAGCC
>JAKAVX010000441.1:2053-3687 GCA_021827465.1 Deltaproteobacteria bacterium
CGGCTCGGTGGACGATCCGAATCGGCGCGCGCTGGTCGCCGCCGTGATGTGGGCCGGGCTGAACGGAACCTTCCTGCTGACCGGGCGCGACAGCGGGTTTTTCCGCGAGGTCACCGGAATCAGCCCCGACGATTTCCTCGAACAGGCGCTCGATTTCCATCTGAAGGCCGCCCATCCGTCCGCGTTCGCCGCATCCGCATCCGCCGCCCCGAAGCCGCGCAGCGGCGCGACCCGCGGCGTTGCGCATCATCCGCACGGGAGCAACGGCGCGAATTCAAAGGACCGCGCCGAGAACGTTTCAAAGGAGAAGCTTGGAGACTTGACCGCCGCAATGCCTAATCACTGACCGGGAGGCGGTAACTCGGACACCAAAGGAGAGAGCGACTATGAAATTCACCTGGTTCCACCTGATGCCGTACCGGTTCCTGCCGGATGACTTCAAGGACAAGTACCGCAGCGTGTGGGTGGATATCCCGCGCGACCTGTACGATCCCAAGGTCGGCCATCGGCTCTACAACGATTACCTCGACCAGCTCGAATTCGCCGACCGGATGGGTTACGACGGACTCGGCGTCAACGAGCATCATCAGAACGCCTACGGGATGATGCCGTCGCCGAATATCATGGCGGCGGCGCTCGCACGGCGCACCCGCAACGCGAACCTGGTCGTGCTCGGCAACTCGATCGCGCTGTACAATCCGCCGGTCCGGGTGGCCGAGGAGTTCGCGATGCTCGACGTGATCTCGGGCGGGCGGCTGATCGCGGGCTTTCCGGTCGGTACCTCGATGGATACCAACTTCTGCTACGGCGAGGTTCCGGCCACGCTGCGCGAAAAGTACTACGAGGCGCACGATCTGATTATCAAGTCGTGGACCGAGAAAGAGATGTTCGCGTGGAACGGCAAGTATACCAAGTTGCGCTACGTGAACCTGTGGCCGCGCCCGATCCAGCAGCCGCATCCGCCGATATGGATTCCGGGCGGCGGTTCGGTCGAGACCTACGACTTCTGCGCCGACCACGCCTATCAGTACAGCTTCCTTTCCTACTTCGGCTATATCGCGGGCCAGAAGGTCGCCGACGGCTACTGGGAAGTGATGGCGAAGAAGGGCAAGGAAGACAATCCGTACTCGATGGGTTTCGCGCAGGTGGTCGCCGTCGCCGAGACCGACGAACAGGCGGAGAAGGATTACGCTCCGCACATGGATTACTTCTACAACCGATGCCTGCACGTCTATAACGGGTTCGCCGACGCGCCCGGCTACCGCACGGTGAAGACTATCAAGGCGGGATTGCTCGGCCAGGTCGGCAAGCAGGCGGCGCTGCGTCGCGAAGGGCTCGGCTGGGGCGACTTGGTGGAGCAGGGCTACATCATCGCCGGCTCGCCCAAGACGGTGCGCGAGCGGCTGCGCGAAGCGCTCAAGTCGCTCCGATGCGGCCATCTGATGCTGCTGATGCAACTCGGCTCGATGCCGCCGGAGCTGGTGCGCAAGAGCACTGAACTGTTCGCTCGCGAGGTAATGCCTTATCTGCGCGATCTGTGGACCGGCTACGAGGATCGATGGTCGCCTGAGCGGCTGCCGGAAGCTGAGATCGCGGTGCCGGCGCCGGTCAAGTTCGAACTCGCAGTAAACACC
>JAKAVX010000442.1 GCA_021827465.1 Deltaproteobacteria bacterium
GAGCGCCTGCGAAGCCGCCACTCGGCGTGAAGCTCCACTTGACGGCGCCGTCGGCCGAAACCGCCGTCACCGCTCCGTGCGAAATCGCGGCTACCACGCTTCCGTCACCGAGCGCGACCGCCTCGGAAGCTGCGCCGCCAATCGGAATCTGCCACAGGACCAGGCCGGGCGACGTTATCGCGACCAGTTGACCGTCGCTGGAGACCGCAAAGACCGTGCTGCCCGACGCGGTGAACGGACCTTCGGTGAGCGCGACGTCGGCGCCCCACTGATATTTCCCGTCGCCAGACAGCGCCTTCAACTTGCCGTCCGGTCCGCGGAAATAGATCAGGCTTGCGTCGGGAGAGACGACGACCGAGTCACCGCCGGCGAGCGTATGCCACTTTTCGGCGCCGGTTGAACCGATAGCGTACAGCGTGGAGTCGGAGGTGACGAAGTAGGCGGTTCCGTCGGACGCGCCCGCCACGGATCTCGAAAGCGTCGCCCCCGCGTCGAAGCTCCACTGCATCACGCCCGCCGGCAAGGAATTCGTCGAGACGGTCGAAGCCGCCGCGCCTGCCTTCATTGCCGTCGGAGTGGCCGTAGGAAGCGGTGTCGGACATGGCGGGCACGACGGTGTCGCACCGGCGGTCGGATAAACGGCTATTCCAACCGGCAGACTCGAAATCCCGCCTGCGCTTGCCGCGATGCAGGCGCATCCAGCCTGCGCGCCAGTGTACGAACCACCATTGCCTCCAGCGGGTGGAAGCAACGAGGTGCTGTTGCTCGTGGTCCAATTGGTCTGCTTGTTGTTGGTGATATCCATCACCATCTTCTGGGTTTTCTTGGAGAACAGGCCGTCGGCGTGGAACTGGATGGTGTCTCCGGCTGCGACCGAAGTGCTGGTCGCCTGCGGACAAGCCGTGGGAACGGGAGTCGGGCTGACGGTGCCGGTGGGAGTGGGCGTCGGCGACGCGGGCGGTCCCGCGCAGACGTTTATTGCGTCGAGCTGAAAGCCGGTGAGCGGTCCACCGCCCGGGCATACGCCGGGAATGAAGTTGCCGAACGCATCATAATAGCCCCCGCATCCGAAACCGCCACCGCCGCAGCTCATCAAGAGCGAAGCGGAGACGAACATGAGGACCGCACCAATTATTAGCCACCTGACCCGCCGTAACATCGAGCCTTGAGCTATGACCACCACGGCTCAGGGTGTCAAGCAGATGCGCTCTTGTGCGTGAATTGCGCCCAAAAAAATCCGCGATGCACCGTCATGAGTTCGAGCTTTCTTCGGTTCAAAAGAAAGGCGGGCAATTGGAGGGGGGGAATCCCCAATGCCCGCCGCTATGCAGTGCCACCCGCTTCGGATTCGGGCGGCGGTCCAGCTGGTGGGAGGAGCAGCCAGCTGGTGGTTGCGGATGGTAGATCCGCGTTAACCAAAGATTCAGACGATGCTCCTCCGGAAATATTCATGGGATTCGAAACCGCCGTCATTGCCTCCCAACAGGGCCAGGAGTCCAACTCGAAATTGAGCGCTTTCTTTTGCATCAAGGCGCTATTTGATGCTTTGTCGTTGGCGGCTTCGGCTGTTATGGCGCCGGCAATTTGGCTGGGACCTGGCGAAATGAAGTGGGACGTAGCGGGACGGCCGTGACTACAGTGTGCGCTTGAAGGATATGCTCGCCAGCACCAGCATCAGGGCCGTGAACACGGCCAGGAATGCGAGATCGTTTCGCACCGCGGCGAAGTCCGCTCCCTTGAACAGGATCGACTTGAGCGCACTCACCGCGTGAGTCTCGGGGTTGAACTGGGCAAAGCTTCTTAGCCACGAAGGAAAGCTGTCCACCGGATAGATAGCGCCGCTCGGGAAGAACAGGATCACGTTGAGGAACCCGGCGAAGGTTCCGACCAGCCGCGGATGGCCCGCGCGGCCGAGCAACGCGAAGGTCATCGCGAGGATTCCCGTCGCGCCCATTACGATTATCCCGATCAGCATCGCGAGCGCCGGCAGTCCGCCCTGTATCGTGCTGCGCGTGATTAGAAGCCCGCTGAAGAGCACGATAGTCGCAGCGATGCTGGTGATCGTTACGCCGCTGGCGAGGATCCCCCCCGCGATTTCCCATCGCGAAAGCGGCGTGACCAGGTAACCCTCCGTCACACCCATGAACTTGTCCATCACCCAGTTGAACACGCCCGACATCAGCGAGCCCATGAACAGCGACATCACGATTACGCCCGGAATAAGCGAGCGGTCGTAGTCCACTGTGGTGAAGAGATTGCTCGGGCGAAGGACTATCTCCTGGAGCTTGGGCTCGCGCGCGGTCACGAACTTGGTTCTGAGCGTGCCAGTCGCGCTCTGGAGCGCGCCCTCGATCGTGTCGGCGCTTATCTGATCGACGTTGTCCATGAACAAGCCCATCTCGGCGAGCCGGCCGTGCGCGACGTCCCTGCTGAAATTGGCCGGAATTATGAGCGCGGCCTTGTATTGCCCGTTGCGTACTTCGCGCATCGCGGCGCCCGGATTGTCCATGTAGGTGATCTGTATCGTCTTGGGCCCGGCCTGAAGCGCCTGCAGCCGCTCCATCATCCGGATGGCGTAAACCCCGCGATCCTGCACCACCACCGCGAGCGGCAGATGCTTGAGCGTGCCCTGGAACGAGTTGCCGATTATGACCAGGTAAACTATCGGCATCAGGACGGTCGAAAGCAGGGTAAGAGGATTGCGCCCCAGCTTGAGCAGATCGCGCCGCATTATCGCCCACAACCTCATCTGAGCGCCCCTCGCATCTTCTACCTCTGCTGCGGCATCCCGGCGCCGACCAGGAAACTCACCTTGCGCGCCGGCTCGTCGCGCAGCGAGCGTCCTGTGAACTCGATAAACACGTCCTCGAGCGAGATGCGCTGCAGGTTAATCGACTTGACGTGGCCCTGAATCGCCTCGACGTCGCCGATGATCCGCGGGATGATGTGCGCGCCGTCATCGGCTCTGACGGTGAGCCTGCCGTTTTCGCCCTCGCGCTTGACGTCATGAAGGCCCGGCGCGGCGCCGAGCATCGCCATTATCCGATCGACATCGCCTTCGACCTCGAGCTCGACACGGTCGGAGCCCTTGACCAGCGACTTGAGTTCCGAGGGGGTGCCGAGCGCGATTATTTTGCCCCGATCGACGATCGCGATACGGTCGCAAAGCATCTCGGCCTCGTCCATGTAGTGAGTGGTCAGCGAGATGGTGATTTCGCTCTCCTTGCGGAGCTGCTCGAGCAGGTCCCAAACCGCGCGCCGGCTCTGCGGATCGAGCCCGATTGTCGGCTCGTCCAGAAACAGCACATCGGGCGAATGGACGAGTCCGCGAGCAATCTCAAGCCGCCGGCGCATTCCGCCGGAGTAGGTTGCTACGAGGTCGCCGCCGCGCTCGGACAGACCGACCATCTTGAGCAGGCGTTCGATGCGCCGATGGCGCGGGCGGCGGTCGATCCCATAGAACTCCCCGTAGATATCGACGTTCTCCCATCCCGTGAGATCCAGATCCGAGGTCATCGCCTGCGGGATCACCCCGATTAGCTCGCGCACGCGCCTGGGATGGCGCGCGACGTCGTAACCAGCCACTGTTGCCTGTCCCGAAGTCGGCGGCAGAAGCGTGGTCAGCATCCTGACCAGCGTGGTCTTGCCCGCGCCGTTCGGTCCGAGCAGCCCGAAGACC
>JAKAVX010000443.1 GCA_021827465.1 Deltaproteobacteria bacterium
GTTGACCGTAGTGGCGAACAGTTGCGGAAACGCGACCCGGCCGGGAATCGCGTTGATATTGATCACGCGCGGCGCCCGGCTCTTCGCCAGCAGATGAAGCGTAGCGCGGACAAAACGCACCTGGCTCAGCACCTTCACCTCGTAGTCATGGACAAGGCCCTCATCGTTGACCTGCTCGAACCCTCCGGGAAGCGCTCCGCCCGCGTTGTTGACCAGGATGTCGAGCGCGCCGAAAGTCCGCTCGACGTCGTGCACGAAGGCATTGACCTCTTTCGGATTGGTCACGTCGGCGCCCCGCGCGATACATCGCACGCCCCTGTTCTCGGCGATGGCGCGCACCTTCTCGAGTTCCTCTACCCCGCGCGCGCAGATTGCAAGGCGGCATCCTTCGCTCGCAAGCTCGAGCGCAATCGCCCGTCCGATACCCTTGCTCGCGCCGGTGACCAGCGCGATTCGATCCTTGAGTCCAAGTTCCACGGCGACGTCCTCCAGCGCGGCTTGCGCTTAGTTTCCGGGAAAGTACGAGCTTATAATCGCCGCACGGCTGGCGCGGACGCAATCGGCGCACGCGCGCGCCAGCGGGCCGCGTCTTTGGACTGAAGCAGGAGGAGCATGCCTTTCACTCTGAGATTGACAATCGCGCTGGTCGCCGGAGTTGTGGCCGCGGCGATACTCTCGCCGTTCGTCGCCGCGATAGTCGCGGCGATTGGCTTTCGTTTTCCGTTTCCGCGCATCTTCGACCGGGTCGTGATGGTGACGGTGCTGGGCGCGATCCTGTTACAGGCGCGCCAGCTCAGGTTCCTTGCGCTGCTTCGCACCGCGTACGCGCGGCCGGGCCGAAATTACGCGCATTCGACGCGTGGCTTTCTTATCGCAATCGCAACGATTGCGATCCTGGTCGTCGCGGCCGTCGCGATGGGTGCGCACAGCGGCCAGCCGGCCTCGCGAATCTGGCGGATACTGCCGAAATATTTTCTCTCGGCGATCGCGATCGCGATCATCGAAGAAGGATTTTTCCGCGCTATCCTGTTCGGCGGGATGACCGATGATTTCGGAAGAACCGCGGCGCTGATGCTGAGTTCCGCGATATACTCTCTCGCCCACCTGGTGCGCGCTCCGGCCCATTACTACGTAACCGGCCTCCATCCCTGGTTAGGCTTCCACAACCTTGCCGCGAGCGCCGCTCAGCTTTCCCATCCGACGGTCGCGTTTCCGACCTTCTTCGGACTGTTCCTGCTCGGGATCGTGCTGGCCGAAGCATACGTGCTGACCGGGACCGTCTATTTCTCAATGGGACTGCATGCGGGCTTCGTGGTCGGGGCCAAGATGTGGCCGAAGCTGACCTCGGCAGGAGCGGCGCTGCCGGGATGGCTTCAGGGATGGGGCCGAATTCCGCTAATCAGCGGCGCGGCGGCATGGGCGATGGCGATAGCGATACTGCTCCTGCTTCGGCCGCTGACGGGACGAAGCCTTGAGCGGCAAGCGACCTAACGCAGGATACTCAAGCTAAGCAATCCGAACAGCGCGCAGTATATCGCAAACGGCGTCAGCGTCCGGGTCTGGAAATACCTGGTCAGGAACTTCACGGAAAAGTAGGCGCCCATCGCCGCGCACAATCCGCCTACGATCGAGGTGCCGATAGCCGCCGGGTTGCCCGATGAGATAAGCCCCGGCAGCTTGAGCGCTGCCGCCGCTCCGATAATCGGCGTCGCGAGCAGAAACGAAAACCTGAGCGCGTCTTCATGCGACAGGCCGACTATCAGACCGCCCGCGATCGTCGATCCGGTCCGGGAAAATCCCGGAAGCAGCGCGATAATCTGCATCATCCCGACCTTGACCGATTGCCACCACGAGAGATCCGCGGCAAGGCGATGGTCCGCGTCCCTCACTTCAGCGGCGCGCTTCGCTTTTTTCCTCAGAACCTCGGCGACGTAAAGCAATGCGCCATTGGTCGCGAGGAATAGCGCGACGAAGGCCGGTGATATGAGCAGCTTCTTGACCTCGTCCTGGAACGCGAGCCCGACTAATCCGGCGGGAACCGTCCCGACCACGAGCAACCATCCGAGCTTCGCGTCGGCGTCGCTTATCTCGCGCTTCACGGCCGATCTGAAGATACCGGAGATTATTCGCACCCAATCGTTCCAATACATGACGAACAGGGTGAGCGCGGTTGCGAAATGAGTGGCAACCAGGAACGCGAGGAAGTAATTCCCGTGCCGGTCGATACTCCATCCGAGAAGACCGGTGATAATAACACTGTGGCCGAGACTGGAGATCGGAAAGAGTTCGGAAATGCCTTGCAGCACTCCCAGTACAATCGCTTGAAAGTAGGAAAGCATTAAGTCTGGATTTACCTGCTGGCGGGCTTCAGTCGTAAACCGGACGCATCCCGCGCGGCCGGGTGCGAAAGCGCCGATGGGTCCAGAGGAACTGCTCCGGATAGCGCCGGACCATGTCTTCGACAGCCTTTACGAAGCGCCTGGTGTTCTCGACCAGATCGGCCTCCGCGTCGGCGCTTCGCTGAAGTTCGATCTCGTCCTGGATTTCGATGCGATGACGGCGGCCGTCGGCTTCGCGAACGATGAATACCGGCAGGACCGGTGCGCCCGAGAGAACAGCAAGACGCGCGAGTCCGCTTGCGGTCGCGGCCGGCTCGCCAAAGAACGGCACGAAGACCGCCTCGCTGCGCTTGGCGTTCTGGTCGAACGGGATGCCGACCAGCAGCCCGTCGCGAAGCGCTTTCAGGACGGCGCGCGCAGCCGAGTGCTTGCGCAGCGTATCCACGCCTGCTCGGTTGCGGATGAAATTGATAAGCGCGTCGCCCGCCAGAAAACGCTGGGTATGATGAACCAGGCTTATCTGGTAGCCGTACATCGCGTGCGCCGCGGGCAGAAGCTCGAAGTTGCCGAAATGCGCAGTTAGTACCAGCAGTCCCCGGCCCGGATACTTCTTCTGCACCTCAGCCCAGTACCGGAGTCCGTCGTACCGGACGCGTTTCTTGAGCCGCTTGTAAAAAAAACCGCCCAGCCGCACGCATTCCGAACCGCTTCGTCCCAGGTTTACATACGAGGCGCGCAGAATGCGCCGGCGCTCGGCCTCGCTGCGATCGGGAAAAGCGAACTCGAGATTCTTCATCCCGATCTTCACGTGACGCCGATCGAGCAGATAGGCGATGAACCCGCACGCGGTTCCCAGTTGGTACAGGATGAAATCCGGTATCAGGCTGAGCGCATGGAGCGTCCCGGCCATCAGGTAGAACATTAGCCGGCTTTTGAAGTCGAGTTGTGGCCTGCGACGCGCAGGCGAATCTTCCCTAACGTGCGGGAGCGATCGGGGCAACGACTGGCTTTTCAGTTCTGCGGCGACGCCGGGCGGGCGGCTTGCCGCGGATGGCTTGGGTTCGATTGTTGTCTCCATCGAACGGACACTCATCTAGAAAGCGATTCGCTCGCGTTTGGGCGCCTTCGGTATCACCACGAGGCCCGAGTCGGTCACGAAGAAGCGTTTGCGGTCGCGCTCCAGATCGTAACCGATGGTCTCGCCCTCGGGGATATAGACGTTCTTGTCGATTATCGCGCGGCGAATCCTGGCGTAACGTCCCACTTCGACGTAATCCATCAGAACCGAATCGTCGACTTGACTATGCGAGTGTATGAACACCGAGCAGATCGG
>JAKAVX010000444.1 GCA_021827465.1 Deltaproteobacteria bacterium
AGTCACCAGCCCGCTCTCGACATGTGGCAGAAAGGCGTCCTGCTGTGCGCGGTTCCATCGATGGATCTCGTCGATGAACACGACCGTGCGCCGGTTATGGATTTCGAGTTCGCGCCGCGCCTCCTCGACCGCCGCGCGGAGATCCGCGACGCCGGCGCTGACCGCGCTGATTGGAACGAAATCGGCGTCGAGTTGCTTGGCCAGTAGAAGCGCGAGCGTCGTTTTGCCGCTTCCGGGAGGTCCCCAGAGGATTATCGAATGGAGCCGATGCGCCCCGACCATCTCGCTCAGCAGCTTGCCCGGGCCGAGCAGATGCTCCTGCCCGACGACCTCGTCAAGGGTCGCCGGACGCATCCTGTCCGCGAGCGGGCGCGAAGCCGGAGCCTTGGGTGGGAACAGGCTCCCGGAAGTCTCGGCCTTTCGACGCGCCATTTTCTGACCCTAGCATACGGCGTTGCGGCGGCAAGCCGTCGCCGATGGTTAACACGCAGTAATTGCGCGACAGGGCGGAGTGTTTTAGCTTTGTGCAGGATTTAACCTGGGGGCAGACGCGAAAGCATATGATCGTCGGTATCGATATCGGCGGTTCGACCACCGATGCGGTCGTCCTGGAAAATGGCGAGTTCCACGTCGTTACGATCGAGGCCAACGATCCGGTCGCGGCGGCGGCCGGCGCGCTCGGAAAACTCGTCGAGCAGTACAATATCGATCTGAACGATGTGGAACGGGTCGCGGCGACCGGCGCCGGCTCGCGCGCGCTCGGCGAAAAACTCCTTGGCCGCCAGGTCATCAAGGTAAGCGAGTTCACCGCGATCGGCGTCGGCGGGACTTGGCTCGCCGGCAAGGAACGCGCGCTGGTCGTGTCGCTCGGCACCGGCACCGCGCTGGTTTCGGTCGACGGCGAAAAGATACAGCACACCAGCGGCACCGGCGTCGGCGGCGGCACCCTGCTCGGCCTTTCCAAGCACATCCTCGGCGTGTCGAGCCTCGATACGCTGGAGGCGATGGCAAGCCGCGGCGATCTGCGCCGGGTCGATCTGAAAGTCGGCGATATCGCCGGCGGCCCGATCGGCGACCTGCCCGCGGGCACAACCGCGGCGAACTTCGGCAAGATTCGCGCGGACGCGACTCCCGATGACAAGGCGCTCGCGATCATCAACATGATCGTCGAAGTGATAGGCGTGCTGAGCCTCGCGAGCGCGCGCGGCTGTGGGCAGGAAGATATCGTGCTTACCGGCAAACTGACGCGGGTCTTCCGCTTCATGCAGAAGACCCGCCGCCTCGAGTTCATCTTCGGGCGCGGGTTCATCATTCCCGACCACGCCGACTACGCAACCGCTATCGGCGCGGCGCGCACCGCAGCGCGGATGTGAATCGCGGCGGCAATACGGATTTCAGTCTTGCTGCGGCTCGGAACGCGCGAATTTCGCGGTGTGACACCTGATTTCATCGCGGCGCGTTGCGGTTCCAACTTTTTGGCCGTTGGAGATAGAATGCGCCGACCGCCGACCGCGTCACGCACGCGTTCGGCGCCGAAAGCGTCCGCTTTTCCAAGGAAGGCACGATGGCTTCAGAACTGCTCAAGGGCTTCAGGATGCTCGATCTTGCCGACGAGAAGGGATCGATGTGCGGCAAGCTGTTCGCTGACCTGGGAGCCGAAGTGATCAAGGTGGAACCGGTCGCAGGATGCTCGACGCGCCGTATCCCGCCTTTTCTCGAAGATATCCCCGGCGAGGATCGGAGCCTTTACTTCCTCGCCTACCACGCCGGCAAGCGTTCCGTCACCGCAAATCTCGAATTGACCGACGGCCGCGCATTGGTGGCCGAACTCGCAAAGCACGCGGACTTTCTCGTCGAATCCTTTCCACTCGGCTACCTCGATTCGATAGGCCTTGGGTACGACGAACTTTCGCGCGCCAACCAGCGGCTTATCTACACGTCGATCACTCCGTTCGGCGACAAGGGCCCGGGTAAAAATTACAAGGCTGCCGATATCGTGACTTGGGCCTCGGGCGGAATGATGTACCTGATGGGCGAGGAAGGCCGGCCGCCGCTTCAGATGTCGCTTCCGCAGGCCGGGATGCACGCGGGCGCGGAAGCCGCGGTCGCCTCGCTTATCGCGCACTATCCGCGCCAGACGAGCGGGCTCGGGCAGAAGGTCGTCGTCGATATGCAGGCCTGTATCGTCTGGACCCTGATGAACGAGCAGTCGATGCCGATTCTTCACGGCGACTTCTTGAGACGGAGCGGCGTCTTCGTCGGGTCGGCGGACGCGCGGCGCAAGATGGTCTTCCGATGCGCCGACGGGCACATCTCGATCCTGATAATGGGCGGCGCGGTGGGCGCGCCTTCGACAATCGCGCTGGTCAAGTGGATGGACGAGAAGGGTTTCGCGTCCAACTGGATGAAGGAAAAGGACTGGATGTCGTGGATACCGGGCCTGCTGATGGCGATGACGCAGAAGGACCGCGACGAGATCGACGAACTCGAGGATCGAGTCGAAAAGTTCTTTCTCACGATGACCAAGCAGGAGATTTACCGCGAGGCGCTGGGGCGCAGGATCCTGCTTGCGCCGGTCGCGACGGTCGCCGATATCGCGGTCGATGAGCAGCTCGAGGCGCGCAAGTTCTTCGTGGAAATCGACCATCAGGACACGCTCGGGCGCTCGCTTACGTTTCCGGGACCGTTTGCCAGGTTCAGCGAGACCCCGGTTTCGCCGCCCGGGCGCGCGCCCCGGCTCGGCGAGCATAATCGCGAGGTCTATTGCGGCCTGCTCGGGCTCGACCTCGAGCGGCTTTCGCGGCTTTCGGCCGAAGGCGCGATCTGAAAGGCGAACAGGAGCGTCCCGTGGCTTACGCGCTGGAAGGAATCAAGGTGCTCGACTTCGCATGGGTCGGAGTCGGGCCTATCACGACAAAGTACCTGGGCGACAACGGCGCCGAGGTCATCCGGGTCGAGTCTGCTGCCAAGCTCGACGTGCTCAGACTCGGTCCGCCGTGGAAGGACGCCCAACCCGGCATCAACCGAAGCCAGTTCTATGCGAGCTTCAACAGCTCGAAGAAGGGAATCACGCTGAACCTCGGCAAGCCGAGGGCGCGCGAGCTGGTCCGCCGCCTCGTGCCGTGGGCGGATATCGTCGTCGAAAGCTTCACGCCCAAGGCGATGCGCGGATGGGAGCTCGATTACGAGCATCTGCGGGAAATCAAACCCGACCTGATCATGCTCTCCACGTGCCTGCAGGGACAGACCGGCCCGAACGCGCTCTACCCCGGCTTCGGGCAGTTGATGGCGGCGCTGTCGGGCTTCTACTACATCTCGGGATATGGAGACGGTTCAGTCTGTCCGCCTTACGGCGCGTATACCGATTTTATCGCGCCGCGGTTTTCCGCCTCGGCGCTGCTTGCCGCCCTCGACTACCGCCGCCGCACCGGCAAGGGCCAGTATATCGACATGGCGCAGTACGAGGCTGCGCTTAACAACCTGGCGCCCGCGATGATCGATTACTTCGCGACGGGCAGGGTGCTGGGACCGAAAGCCAACGCCTCGGAGCGTTACGCCCCGCACGGCGCCTACCGGTGCGAGGACGAAGAGGGAAACGAGCAATGGATCGCGCTCTCGGTCGCGAACGACGCCGAATGGCGCGCGATGCTCGAGGTGCTCGGCGCAAAAGC
>JAKAVX010000445.1 GCA_021827465.1 Deltaproteobacteria bacterium
TCCCGACCGCTTATCTCGGCAGCAGGCTCGGACCGCCGCTGATGATTCGCACCGCGCACGAGATGGGGATCCATGAGAATCTGCCGCGATACCTTCCGATTGCGATCGGTGCGGGCGACACGACGCTGCTCGAACTCGCGTCGGCCTATGCGGTCTTCGCCGACCTCGGTGTCGAGAACACGCCATGGGCGGTCGATTCTGTGGTCGACGCAAATGGGCATCTGATTTTCCATCATGCGAGCGACGCGCGCCGTATCGTCGATCCCCGCGTTGCGTACCTGATGACGGGCGTGCTGAAGGAAGTGCTGCGCTACGGGACCGCAGCGTCGTCCCTGCGGCTTGGTCTCGATTTTCCCGCGGCAGGCAAAACCGGAACGTCGCAGGACTACCACGACGCCTATTTCGTCGGTTATACGCCGAGCCTCGTATGCGGCGTGTGGGTCGGATTCGACCGTCCGCGAAGTATCGGACTGCCCGGCGCGCAGGCGGCGTTGCCGGCGTGGGTCAAATTCGTGGTCGAGGCGGCTCCGGGCGAGCCCGAGGATTTTCCGATACCGGCCGGAGTCACGATGGCCACGATCGATCCGTCAAACGGCGGCCTCGCCACGGCTTCGACTCCGGGCGCGATTACCGTTCCGTTCCTGGATGGAACCGCGCCGACCTGGTACTCGACGACGGGCGGCGGGGCGTTGGCGTCGGCTCCCGCGCCTGGCGCGCCAACCACAACGATGCCCGCCGCGCCGCCGAACGCGCCGCCCTCCAACGCGCGTCCCGCGTCTTCGAGTATCCTGGGCGCGCTCGGAAGCTTCTTCGAGCATCTGTTCGGCCAATGACGGCTCTATTGGGCAGACAAAGTTCATTAGAACCAGCCAAAATTAACGCTTGCTTCGTTTTGCAAAACTGAACTAAGCTCGCTGTCGGATCGAACTACTTTCAGGCGGGGGGACCGCATGCCAAAGAGTTCATGTACGATTGGAGGATTCGAAAAGGTTGTCCGGACGGGCGGAGCGATCGTGATTGCTATCGCGCTTGTCCGCGGCGCGGCGTTCGCAGCCAGGCCGACAAGCCAGGTCCTGATCGCGGGCGGAGAAAGCTTGGATAGCAACGGCTTTTCCACCGTGACCAACACGTCGGAAATCTACGACTCAGCAAGCGGAACCTTCACGAGCTCAGGCAACATGACCGCGGCGCGCCAGTTCCACACCGCGACGTTGGTCAACGTGCCCAACAACACCGGCAGCACAACCGCCGAGGTGCTTATCACGGGCGGCGCTGACGCTACCAACACGCCGCTTTCGTCGGCCGAGCTTTATGATCCGACGGCCGGCAGCTTCAGCGCGACCGGGTCGATGAATTACGCGCGCGAATATCAGACGGCGTCGCCGCTTCCCAATGGCGACGTGCTCATCGCGGGCGGGCAGTTGTACGATTCGGCGACCAGTAACTTTGTCGTGCTCGACAGCGCCGAGATCTACGATCCTACGACGGGCCAATTCAGCATGGTGACCTGCACGGTTGGGGGTGTGTCGTCGGTCGATTGCATGAGTTCGCCGCGCTATGGCGCGACCGCGACCGTGCTTTCCAACGGCGAGGTACTGATCGCGGGCGGATATAGCGGCGGCTCCACGAATAGCGGCGTTTCAGACACGGCCGATCTCTTCGACCCGACCACGAATAGTTTCGTTTCGGTGAGCAATTTGATGCTCGACTATCGCGAATTCGCGAGCGCCGCGCTGCTCAACGACGGGACGGTGCTTATCGCCGGCGGGATCGACAACTTAGGTACGGTCGCGTCAGCGGAAATCTACGATCCGACCAGCGACTCTTTCTCCCCGGCATTCAGCAGCATGATTGTTCCGCGCGAGCAGGGTACGGCGACGGTTCTGGGCGATGGTAACGTGCTGGAAGCTGGCGGCAGCTACAGTTCGACCGGCACGAATACGGACCTCTACCAGCAGCGGACCGGCACGTTTACCTCGGGCGGCACGCTGTCGGTGGATCGATATGCGCAGACCGCGACCCTGCTGTCGAACGGCTCGGTCCTTATCGCGGGAGGGTTCGGTTCCGGCGGGAAGCCGCAGAATACGGCCGACCTCGCCAATTCGCGGGGGACAAGAATCTCGGCCACGGGCACGATGAACGCGTCGCGTGCGGGTCAGACCGCGACGCTGCTTCCCTGAAGACAGATACGGCGGCGCTCGCGCGGAGGACGAGAGCCGCGAACGCCGCCGACGAAGTTGAGGCTAGTCACATAGCGATTTTTCACACGGATGTCACGTCCAGCGCAAGCCGTGCCTGAGCGCTGGTGCCGCTTCCGGTCTGCGGATCGTCGGGAGGCTGCACGACGCCGTCGCCGTCGGTCGCGCGAACCTTGACCAGGTAGTTGCCGATGGCCCTCGGCGTGAAGCGGTATTTCCAGACCGTCCAGATGTACGGCGAGCGATTCTCGATTATGTCCGCCTGATTCCAGCTCTTGCCCGCGTCGGTCGAAATTTCGACCCGTTTGATTCCCGACGGCCCCGCGAGCGACCATCCGACGATATCCACCGGGCCCCTAACCTCCGCTGCGACCGAGAGAAACGAGAAGAAGCCGCTTCGGCCCGCCTTCGGCGTGAAGAAGCCGGAATTCGGCTTTCGCCACGCGCTGTTGCTCCACCCGCGTTTTTCCCAGTAGCCGAGAAATTCGCGATCGACGAATTCCAGTTCGGTCAGCCACTTGGGCTGCTTCATCCCGTACTTGCCGGGGATGAAGATGCGCAGCGGATAGCCGTGGTCGAGCGGCAGCGCGACGCCGTTCATCATGTACGGCAGGAAGTTCTCCTTGCGCACCAGTTCATCGACCGGAAGCCCGGTCGCATAGCCGTCCGCCCCGCGCATCACGACGTACACGGCACGGCGATCGACCTTCGCGCGATCGAGCAGCGGCTTCAGCGCGATGCCGACCCACTCGGCGTTGCCGATAGAATTTCCGCCCGGAGGATTGCCGATACATTCGAGCGTCAGCGTTTCCCTGACCGGCGCCATCGCGCGGATAGCGTCGTAGGAAAGGCCGATAGGATTGGCGACGAGACCCTTGATACGAAATCGCCACGAGCGCACGTCCACCCGCGGCGTGCTCGCGTACGAGGTGATGTAGAAATCGGAGTTCGGGGTTATCCCGCCGTATTCAGAGGCTGGTTTCGCGCCCGCGTCGGTGAGCCGCGCCGCGAGCGGAAGATTGGCGAGGACGAAAGCCGAGCCGGCGAGCCGGACGAATTTTCTCCTGGTCATCGATGCCCCCGTTGCCGAGACGCCGCGGGCGGCGCGCTTCACAAGGTTTGCACGATGCCGGGACGCTGAACCGCCCCGGTTATTTTCGCGCCCGCGCCCTGCAGTTCAAACCGCGAAGCGCGGCGCAAAGTTCCCGCGCAGTCGCTAATCGTCGGAGTCGCCCGGCGTGCCGGTGTCATCGGCTTCGTCGCCGGCAGGGGCTGCCGTGAATGATTCCCGGTCCTGAGCGCTGACCGCCGGAGTCGCGTCGGAGAGCCGGCGCGAGACGATGATGAAGGCCGAGTGCGCGACCATCCGATGGACCGGGCGCACGCTCATCCCCTTGACCTGCCAGTGACGGAGCAGGGTTTCGAATGATTCGATCTGACCGAAATGCGCCGAGCGCTGGAGCGCGTCGCA
>JAKAVX010000446.1 GCA_021827465.1 Deltaproteobacteria bacterium
GGAGGTTTTTCGGCCTGCACGATCCATATCCTGACCGTGTGATGGATCGCTGAGCCCAAAGGGCGCATGATAAAGGGCTGCCTTCGGGCGGCCCTTTTTATTTTCGCCGCTCAAAACTAGATTTGGACGGGGTTCCATAAGGTTGGACAGGGCAGAACAGCACGAGCCGACGACCGCGGAAAAGCTCGGCTATCCGGGCGGCGCGCGACTGCTGATCGTCAATGCCGACGATTTCGGGATGTGCCACGACGAGAACCAGGCGACGATCGCCGGCCTCACGACGGGCATCTTCACATCGTCGACGATGCTTGTGACGTGCCCGTGGTTCGAGGAAGCTGCTGAATTCGCGCGCAATAACCCGTCGAGCGACTTCGGGACGCATCTGACGCTCACCAGTGAATGGTCGCGCTACAAATGGGGTCCGGTGCTCGGCAAGAAAGCAGTGCCTTCGCTTACCGATTCGCGCGGATATCTCTGGCCCGATGTGCCGCAGGTCTTCGCCCATGGCAAACTCGACGAGGCAGAAAGCGAGCTTCGCGCGCAGATCGAAAAGGCGCTCGCGGCCGGAATCGACGTGACCCATCTCGATTCGCACATGGGCCCGCTCCATCTGCATCCCGACTACCATCGCATCTACCTGCGCCTTGCGCGCGACTACCGGCTGCCGATCCGGCTGACGCCGAGAAGCGTGATGCGCGCGATGGGGATGGGCGACATCCTGGACGAACTCGATCGCGAGGGCATTCTCTATCCCGATCATTTCGTCGCGCACGGTCCCACGTCGCCCGATCAAACCGAGTCCTTCTGGACCGACCTTATCAACTCCCTGCGCCCCGGAATTACCGAGATCTACTGCCATCCCGCGTTCGCGCGGGAGGAATTGCGCGGATGCGCGCATGACGCCGAACAGCGCGAAGCCGATTTCCGCTTCTTCACTTCGGGCGCGGCGCGCCGCCTGATAAATGACAACGGCGTGCGCCTGCTCGGCTATCGCGAACTTCGCGACGCGATGCGCTCGGGCGCCTCGGCTCACTGACGGAGTCACAAATTTGGAGCTAACTCGCCTTAGAGGATTCCAGGACCTGATCGGTCCGAGTGCGGAGACCTTTACCTTTATCGAGGATTGCGCGCGCCGATGCGCTGAACGCCACGGTTTTCGCGAGATTCGCATCCCGCTCGTCGAGCGTATCGAACTTTACGACCGTTCGACCGGCGAGACCTCGGATATCGTGCAGAAGCAGATGTACAAGGTCGAACGCCCGCCCGAGAGCGGCGTAACCGGCGACATGGTGCTCCGGCCCGAAGGAACGCCGGGCGTGGTCCGCGCCTATATTGAAGCCGGGCTCGACCGGCGAGATCCCGAGCAGCGGTTTTTTTATTCGGGACCGATGCTTCGTTACGAGCGTCCGCAGAAGGGGCGCTATCGCCAGTTCTATCAGTTCGGGGTGGAAGTCTTCGGACGGGCCGACGCGCCATGCGACGCGGAACTGCTCGTGATGATCGAGGAATTCCGGCGCGAGATAGGTATCGGACTGACGTTCCAGATCAACTCAATCGGAGACGCTGCGTGCCGGCCAGCGTTTCGCGAGGCGGTGCTGAACTTCGGCCTCAAGCATCGCGATCAGCTCTGCGAGGACTGCAAGCAGCGCCTGACGCGCAATCCTCTGCGCCTCCTTGACTGCAAAATCGACGCGGTACTGGTCGAAAGCGCACCCAGGAGCATCGATTATCTCTGCGCCGACTGCCGCACGCATTTCGACAAGGTGAAGGACCTGCTCGGCGCGGCCGGCGTGCAATTCGTCGAAAACCCGCGCCTGGTCCGCGGGCTCGACTACTACACGCGCACCACCTTCGAGGTCATATCCGCCGACGTCGGCGCCCAGAACACAGTGATCGCCGGCGGACGTTACGACGGCCTGATCGAGGCGCTCGGCGGCGCGCCGGTTCCCGGAATCGGCTTCGCGATGGGTATCGAACGGCTCGCGCTCGCGCTGGAAACCGCGGGCCGTGCGCCAAAGTTCGAAGTGGACGCCGCGATAATCTCGATCGGTGAGGCGGCGGTGCGAAAGGCGATGACCGTCGCGCAGACGATGCGCCAACGGGGGCTTCGGGTCGAGATGCTGTCGCCCGAGCGCAGGCCCAAGGCTCTGCTCGGCCGCGCGGCCAAGATCGGAGCGCGTTTCGCGGTCATTATCGGAGAAAACGAGCTTCAAAAAGGCGTGGTCGTATTGCGCGACCTGCGCGCTTCAAGCCAAACAGAGTTACCCGAAGCGCAGCTAGCCGAAACGGTGCTGGCGGCGCGGGCCGAATGACCGCGCTTAGGCACACGCGCGGGGAGCGGCTTTCGCACTGGTTTCGCTCAAGGTATCCTTGATATAGAGCATTTTCACATGCCTGATTCGAAATACTCACCTCTACCTCCATGGCAACGGACTGACTATTGCGGCACGGTTCGGGCCAGCGACGAGGGCCGCGAAGTTGCGCTGCTCGGATGGGTAGCCTCGCGCCGCGACCACGGCCGCCTGATCTTTATCGATCTGCGCGACCGGGAGGGAATCGTCCAGCTCGTCTTCAATCCGGAGTACGCCGCCGCCGCACATGCGGTCGCCGAGAAGGCGCGTTCCGAGTATTACATCGCGGCGCGCGGCAAGGTTGTACGCCGCAGCGAGGGCACCGTCAACGCCGAGCTTCCGACCGGCGAAATCGAGGTCTCGGTGCGCGAGTGCGAAATACTCAACACCTCGCCCGTGCTGCCGTTCTCAATCGCCGAGGGCGAAGCGGCGGCCGAGGAGCTTAGGCTGAAAAGCCGCTACCTCGATCTGAGGCGGCCCGAGATGCTGCGCAATCTGCGCACGCGCCATCGCGCGATCAAGGCGGTGCGCGACTACCTTGACGAAAACGGCTTTATCGAGGTCGAGACCCCGATACTTTGGAAATCGACGCCCGAGGGTGCGCGCGATTACCTGGTCCCGAGCCGCGTCAATCCGGGAAAGTTCTACGCGCTGCCGCAATCGCCACAGCTTCTGAAGCAGCTTCTGATGGTGAGCGGGTTCGACCGCTACTATCAGATCGCGCGATGCTTCCGCGACGAGGATTTGCGCGCCAACCGTCAGCCCGAGTTCACCCAGATCGACCTCGAGATGACCTGCCCGCGCCCCGAGGACGTGATGAGCGTCGCCGAGGGGATGGTCGCTGCGGCCTACCAGTCGACGCTCGGAATCGACATCGGTCCGCCGTTTCCGCGGCTTGCGTATGCCGACGCGATGGAGCGCTTCGGGAGCGACAAACCCGACATGCGCTTCGGGATGGAGCTGCGTAATCTGACCGAGGCATTCGCGAGCACCTCGTTCAAGGTGTTTGCCGAAGTTATCGCCCGCGGCGAGAGTATCTATGCGATCGCGCTGCCGGGCGCTCATCAGTTGAGCCGCCGCGAACTCGACGAGATGGCCGAAGCGCTTCGCTCGCGTCATGGGCTCGGCCTTGCGTGGGCGAAAGTCGCGCCGGAGGGATGGCAGGGCCCGATCGCGAAGCATCTCGGCGACGGCGAAAAGGCGCGCGCGGCCGAAGCGATGGCGCTCAAGGCGGGCGACACGCTGCTGATGGTCGCGGGAGACGCGAAGAAGGTCCGCCCGGTGCTCGGCGACCTCCGGCTTGCGCTCGGGGAGAAGT
>JAKAVX010000447.1 GCA_021827465.1 Deltaproteobacteria bacterium
GCCCAAATCGTTGGACGCCTTTCCGAGCTGGTGCGCGCCCGTCAGCGGCTGCAGCTTCAGATTCGTGCGCTGACCGCCCAGGCTCGAATCGGCGGGATGCTGGTTGGGCTGTTGCCGATATTCGTCTTGTTTGCGTTCAGCATGATGGAGCCGAGCTATACTGCGACGCTCTTTCACGACCCGGCAGGCATCAAGCTGATGAAGACGGCGGTCGTGCTCGATTTGCTGGCGATCGTGATAATTCGCCGCCTGATGAAGGTGAGCTACTGATCATGACTGCATTCGGCGCAAGTCTCGCATTTTTCCTGCTCGTCTATGCTGCGGCGATCGGCCTTTGGGGTATGGTCTCCGGCAGACGTCAAGGGGTTCAGAACAAGTTCGCGGACCTTGCGGTTCAGGTGCGGATAGCGGACAGCACCGTCGAGGGTGGCCCGCCCGCGCAAGACCGCGACGCGACACGGGCCCTGCTGCAATGGGCGCGCAAGCATATCCCGCAACCTGACGTCGATAATCCACGCGTCGAGAGGCTGGCCCAGGAGCTTGTCAAGGCCGGGTTCCGTCAAAGCAGCTTGCTCACATTTGAGGTCTTCCGTGTCCTTGGCGCGCTTGGCCTTGCCTTGGTTGGCGCCGGCCTCGGATGGCTTATTTCGGGCCAGGGTTCAAGCATCTTCGTTTGTGCGGCCGCGGGCCTCGCGTTGGGATTTATAGGGCCGAGCTACTACATCAAACGCCGCGCGCGCCTCAGGCAAGCCGCTATCGCCAACGAGCTTTCCGACGCACTCGACCTGTTGGTCGTGTCAGTCGAGGCTGGCCTCGGTCTCAACGAGGCAATCAAGGTCGTAGGCACCGAGGCCGAACGCCAGGACCAGGAAATCGGAAGGGAGTTGTCCCTGGTGGCCGCGGAAGTTTCGGCCGGCAGAACGATGGGCGAGGCGTTGCGCTCGCTGGCCGAGCGAAGCGCGGTGGAAGACGTAAAGCCGCTCGCCGCGACGCTGATTCAGAGCGAACAGCTCGGATCGAAAATCGGCCCCGCGCTCCGCGCGAGTGCCGACGCACTTCGGGCGAAGCGTCGGCTGCGCGCCGAGGAAAACGCGCAAAAGCTCTCCGTCAAGATCCTTATCCCACTCGTATTTCTGGTATTGCCGGCAATGTTGATGCTTATAATTGGTCCCGCGATGATTCAGATTGTCAGGACGCTGAGGAGTTAGTATAGAGTTTACCTTGGCATCTAAACTGACCGCATTCGAAACGGGCAAGCTTAGGAGCATCCTTCCATGAAAACGCGTCGCCACGGTTCTGGTGGGCAAACTCTGGTGATCTTCACCCTGGTTCTTGTCACACTGCTGGGTGCGATGGCGCTCTGCACTGATGTCGCGGTGCTCTACTTCAACTGGGCGCAGCTTCAGAAGGCGGCCGACGCCGCGGCCGTTGCCGGAGCGCACTACCTGCCCAACGACACCACCACAGCAACAAGCACCGCATACACCTATGCCGCCTACGACGGCGTGCCGAGCAGCCAGGTTCGCTCGGTAACCTTCGGCAGCTCTAACACGACGATAACCGTCCAGCTTCAGCGCACGGTAAATTTCTTCTTTGCGCGAGTGCTCGGCTTTTTGAATACGCCGGTGACGGTGCAAGCAACCGCTGCGATCGAGAACGCGGGAGGAGCCAACGGCATCTTTCCGGTTGCGCTTTCGTGCACCGGTGCGGATCCAACGCAGGATTGCGGCTGCACCGATGCGACGACCAACGGTGTCGCAAGTACCAGCTGCACACTTCATTACGGGATGGTTTCCGGGGCTCCGGGCAATTGGGAGCCGCTGGCGATCGGCGCCAACGGCGCCAACGCGCTACGGAACAACATCGCCACCGGCTATACAGGAAATATGTATATTGGTACGGGCGTCGGTCTGCCCACCGAGCCAGGAAATATTGTGGGTCCGATCGCCCAGGGTATGACGACCAGGCTGGGAAACTCCATTTATGGCGATGGTCCACCGCCTACGGTCCCGCTGAACAATGCGGAGTTGAACGATTCGCGAACCGTAATCGTGCCGATGGTTAGCTTCGCCAGTTCCAACGGTAAAACCGAGGTTCCGGTTCTCGGGTTTGCCGAGATGTGGATCAGTTCGTTCGACCCTGGTACCGACAATATCGTCGTCTATTTCATGGGTACGGTCGATCCGAACGCGATTCCTGGCGGAGGAAACCCGATTGGCAACGGCCCAACCGCGGTGACGCTCATCGAATAGCCGCGGCCCAAAACGATTTCATTTGTCCGGGAGGAACGCGAGGTGCGCGTTCCTCCCGGTTTCATTTTTGATGCGTGCGTTATCGCTGGCTCATTGCGCGCGCGGCTGGAGCGTGTGATCGCCGCGCGGTACCCTGAGTAAATGGACGTCACCAGGATTCCTGTCGGCCACAAGCCGCCTCACGATTTGAACGCGATTATCGAGATTCCGCAGGGCGGGCCGCCGGTCAAATACGAACTCGACAAGCCCTCCGGCGCGCTGTTCGTCGATCGATTTCTACACACTTCGATGTCTTATCCGGCCAATTACGGATTCATCCCGCATACGATTTCCGAGGACCGAGATCCGTGCGACGTGCTGGTGATCACGCAGGTTCCGGTCGTCTCCGGCGCGGTCGTAAGATGCCGTCCGATAGGCGTGCTTATGATGGAGGACGAAGCCGGGCCCGATGAGAAGATAATCGCGGTGCCGGTCGATGAACTGAATCCCTACTATACCGGCGTTCGCAGCTTCGAAGACCTGCCGCTAATCCTGCGCGAGCAGATCACTCACTTCTTCCGCCACTATAAGGATCTCGAAGAAGGCAAGTGGGTGAGGATCCAGCGATGGGCCGGACCTGAGGAAGCCTTCGCCGTGATCGAAAAAGCAATCGCGCGCGCCAAATCGAACCAAACGTGACGTTCCTTTGCCGCGCTCTCAAAACCACCGGCGCAGCAACCAGGACGCAATTCGACGCGACTATCGCACTGCATCCCACGGCTGCGGAAGAGTTCGTCACATGCGTCAAAAGGCCAATTGAAGCATTTCTGCCGTGTGCGAATGAGCTAGGCACAAAAAGCACTTTTAAGACCTTATACCTAATCACTGCATATAGAATGCATGATTTCGACACCTGAAGAACCGTAATCATTTGTCAAAGTAGTTTCTGTTTGGTTTAAGCGCG
This sequence comes from Deltaproteobacteria bacterium, assembly GCA_021827465.1. Next base: position 3,196 of record JAKAVX010000447.1, read on the forward strand.
CCACCTGTATATATTCAGTCTCCCGCTGGGCGTTGATGGATGAATCCGTGCCTGGCGTGAAGTTGATCGCGAAGCGATTCACGACTCGGCTCGATTCTCTGGTTCACGCTCCGATTCGGATCCCGCGCGGTCAAGCGGCTCGGAGGAGGTCTGATGAGTCTGCACCTCGAGAGCGCCAGCCATCCGGAAATTTCCGGGCTTTCGCGCGCAAGCGAATTCATAGCGCGCGTTGACTGGGTGATAGAGCGGGCGGCGCGTTCGCTGCTCGAGCTTCAGACGCCCGAGGGCTACTGGAATGCGCCGCTCGAGGCGAACGCCCAGATGAACGCCGAGTTCATCATCTTCAATCATTTCATGAACCGCGTTGACCGCGAGCTCGAAGCGCGGTTCGCGCGATTGTTGCTCGATCGCCAGCAGGACGACGGAAGCTGGAACATATTTCCGGGCGGCGAGGGCTACGCTTCGAGATCGGAA
>JAKAVX010000448.1 GCA_021827465.1 Deltaproteobacteria bacterium
GCGCCGGATAGTAGTCCTGGGAGCGGATGTGGCGGACGTAAACCTGGCTCAGTTGTGGGTCGAACTTCGCGGCCTGAACGAGAGCCCAATGACCCACCGTCACGAGCAGGACGCCCATCGCGATCGAGTACCAGTGGAGTCCGCAACCCAGAATCAGCGCTGCGGCCGTGATCCAGTTGGCGATCGCAAGCTGCCGCTCCGCGCCCGCGAGCAGGATGGGACGGGTGAGCGATTGATGAATCGCGCTCACCCGGCGTTCACCTTGCGCCATCGTTCGATACTCCATCGCCTAGAAGAGCGCTCCGCCCATCGGGAACAGCGTCGTCATTAGCTGTGTCGCGCCCAGCGCGCATGAACCGCCGAAAGCGAGAGCAGACATCTTCCGCACGCCGGTGCCGTGCTCTGTTACCGACCACATGATGCCGGCGCCAATAATCGCCGCGGTCGTGACCGCGTGAGCAACCGGCCCCTGCAAATCGGTCTGCAAGGTGGTGAGCGGCAAGTCCCACGGCAACACTCCGCCCGCGACAGCGGCGAAAGCCTTCACCGGCCACGCGATCGTGATGACGCCGTATGCGTATGCGATCCGCGTGATCCACTTTCTGTATGTTCCCGAAATCTTTAGGTGTTTCATTTACCGAACCTCCGGTGATGATTTGAAATGAGTTTCAACCACGTTTGCTTTTGCGCCTCCTGCTAAGGTGGGATCGTTCCAGCGAGAATCAGTCCGAGTTCGGTGAACATGATCGCCGCGCTGATCGGAACTACCGCGTCGCAGATCCAATCGAGCGGCCGCGCCTTCGGCTGAGTAAGGATTTTGACGGTGATCGCTGAAACTGCGACAGCCCCGAGTTGGTAGATGGTGTGGTATTCGAGCAACATCAAACTGCCTCCACTGGCGTGATTTTGAATCCGTTGCGTGTGTCATATCCCTCGACGTGCACCAGTTCCTTCACGCGCCGTCCCGCCCGGGTGCGGATGATGAACGCGAGCAGGTTGATCGTCTCTGCGATAAGTTCCGGCTGCGGCGGAACTCCCGCTTCCTGAACGAGGCTCGATAGCCGCGTCAGCGCGGCCCGCGCGCTGTTGGCGTGGATCGTCGTGACTCCTCCCGGATGGCCGGTATTCCAGGCCTTGAGCAGCGCGAGCGCCTCGGCGCCGCGCACCTCGCCGATGATGATCCGGTCAGGGCGAAGTCGCATCGTCGTGCGGACGAGTCGCGTCATGTCTACGCTTTCGGCGGTGTGAAGTTGAACGAGGTTGCGCGCGCGGCACTGAATCTCGAAGGTGTCCTCGATAATCACGTAACGCTCGTTGGGATCGGAGCGCTCGACCATCTCATTGATGAGCGCGCCGGCGAGCGTGGTCTTGCCGGAGCCGGTTCCGCCCGCGATGACGATGTTCAGCCGCTCATCGATTGTCTTTCTGAAAACCTCGGCGTGCGCTTCGCTCAGAATTCCGTCGCGCACGTAATCGTCGAGTGTGTAGAGGACCTGGGCGGGTTTGCGCATCACGCAACACGGCTTTCTCGCGACCGGCGGTAGCAAGCCCTCGAAGCGGATGCCGCCAATCGCTAATTCGCCTTCGACGATCTGATTGTCAGTGTTCGCCACGGTTCCGAGCGACGCCGCGACCGTCCCGATGAGGCTCTCCACCTGGGATGCGGCAAGCGTCAGTCCTGCCTCGTGCATGCCCTTGCCGTTGGACTCGAACCACACGCGGCCATCCTCGTTCACGATGATCTCCGTGACCTGCGGATTATCCATCGCGGCGAGAATCCACGGACCCAGTTGTCGGCGGAGCAGTTCGTCCAGCCGGCGTTCCTGAAGCTGTTGTGCCGCGATCATGCGTGTTCTCCGTTTTCGATGACCGCCTTCTTCCGTGAGGGCTGCGGTGGCTCCATCTGCTTGAGCGTCTCTTCGACTTCGGCGCGCCATCCGCGATGCCGCCGCGCGCCGGATGCGAGCGCCTGCTTGCGCTGCGCTTCGGGAATCTCCGGCATGTGGCTCAGCATGCTGAGCGCGAACTGATCGAGCATCGCGAGCAGCGTGGTGAGTTGTTGCGCGACCGGCTTCTGACTTTGCGTTGCTGATATCCGACCCGCTTCGATGATTCGTTTTTCGGCTGCGGCCAGTTGCGCGTCGGAGAACGTCAGTCCGCCGCTGCCGTCGAATTGAAAGAGCCGTTCCTTGATGTAACGCGAGAGCGTGATACCGCGTTCGTCGGCTTCGTCGCGGAGCCGGACGAATTCCTCTTCGCTCAAGTAGGCGGTCACTTGTCGTCTCACAGGAGTCTCTCCTTGGCGTCCTGGCTGCTCGCCGCATCGTCGGAACCGTTGTTGTTTTCGATTGCGAACCTAAGAAACGAGAGTTGCTCGCCGGGTGTCGATTTTGCGGCGGGCTTCTTCGCCGTCACGGCGACGGTCGGCGCGAGCGTCTCGGGAATAGTCGTTGCGCTTTCGCTTTGGCGCTCAACTGGCTCGACGGTCTCGGCCTCCGGCTCTGTATCGCGCTCGATTCGATCGCTCTCTGCGGGCGGCTTGATTGCCGACAGCCGTCTGAAGTACCGCTGCTTGTGGTAGGTGAGCAGCGGCGCGCGGATGGGATGCTGGCCGCGCGCGAAAATCAGCACCTCGTCCACGGCCATGCATCGCGCCTCGTCCGGGGTCATCAAGGGCCGTCCCGTCTCCGGTTCCGAGATGCTGGGACCGCCGCCGGATTGCGTGCGATGCGCGTGGCGCACGCTGGTCTGGCCGACCAGCCGGGAAATCTCTTCGGCGCTGTCGATGTTGTTGGGCGTGAACCTGACCATGCTGTCGCAGTTGTCGGTGATCGACTCGTTGCTGCCGTAAAACTTGTAGATCTGGCTCAGGCTCTGCACCGCCAGGCAGGCGCGCACGCCGAATCCGGCCATGTGGCTCATCGCCTCGGCAAACGGCTCGAAGTGCTGGAGCAAGGCGAACTCGTCGAGCATCAGGAGCATCGGCCGGCGATGCGGCGACACGGGGCGGCCGTCTTTGTACGCGAGCTTTGCCGTCAACCGCCCGACGATCTGATTGATCATCAGTCTCATCAACGGCCTAAGCCGGTTGCGGTGCTCGTGCGGCACGTTCAGGTAGAGCGACGCCGGGCGCTCGTGATTAACCAGATCATCGATCCTGAAGTCCGAGTACTCAGTTGCAGCGGCAATTAGCGGATCGCGGTACAGCGGCAGCCGCCTGACTACTTCGCCCACCACGCCGCTGCGCTCCTTTTCCGCCTTGTTCAGCACCTCGCGCATGCTCTCGGCGACGCTCGGATGGGTACGGGTCGGCTCGCCGCGCGAGGTCCGCCAGCCCATCACACCCGTAGGATCGTGCTCCGCCGTCATCATCCGGTTGATGGTCTCGTCGATGGGCGAGGACGGATCGCTCAAGAGCCCGACGAGTCCACGCAGAGTTTTGGCCGACTCGACATACAAGATGTGGAGGATGGCGCCGGTTAGGAGCGCCATACCGGCCGCGACCCAGTAATTGTCGTTTCCGAAGCCGCGCCCGTCGGGGTCGACCAGCATCTGGACGATGTTCTGCACGTCGGCGGTTTCATACGGGGTCCTGAGCCGCACCTCTTCGAGCGGGTTGTACTTGACGCCGGGATTGTCCGGATTGGTCGGATTGAATCT
>JAKAVX010000449.1 GCA_021827465.1 Deltaproteobacteria bacterium
GTGTGCTCCACCGCGTCGCGGCTCTCGGCGTAGATCATGCGCCGATAATCCTCGGCGAGTTCCTCGCGCAGATGCGCCGGCGCCTTGGCCAGCAGATTCCACAGCTTGTGGTTGGTACAGCGTTGGATCGCGAGCTTGGGCCATTGCACTTTAAGCGCCGCGGCCAGCCCCGGATTGCCATCGATCACCGCCAGTATCGGAGCGCCGAGATTGCGGGCGGCCAGTGAGCGCACCGCGTCGAGCCAGGCTTGCTCACTCTCGCCTCCGGCCAGCCGCAGATCGAGCACCACCCGGCGGCCGTCCGCGCACACGCCCAGCGTGACCAGCACCGGCACCCGCACGCGCTTCTTGCCGATCCTCACCCGCGGATACCAGCCGTCCAGAAACAAGTACCGAATCTTCAGCTCGCCGAGATCACGTTTGGCCCAGGCCTCGAAGTCTTCGCGCAGCCGCCCGACCAGACGCGACACGGCGTCCTTCGACAGCGGCGCGCCACGCAGCAGCGGCGAAAGCGCTCCGCGCAGCCGGCGCGTATTGGTGCCGCTCAGGTAGACCCCCAAAATCGCCTCGTCGACCCGCTCGGTGCGCCGCTGGTAGCGTGGCATGATCTGGCTGCGCCACTCGCGGCCGTGGCCCTGTGCGTCTTCGATCCGCGCCCGCGGCATCGCGATCGTCGTCGCTCCAAGACTCGTGCTCAGCGTGCGCTCACGCTTGCCGTGCCGGTATCCAGCCCGAACCGCCCCCACACGTTGCGACCGGGCGGCGCCCAACGCCGCCTCCAGTTCCTCATCGACGATGGCCTCGATCACGGCCCGGATCCGCTCCCGCATCAGACCCTCGAGCGCGCCTTTTCCTGGCCCAACGCTCCTGCTATCCCTCTCCATGGCGTCATCCTCCGGCACCCGCCGCCAAGCGGGTGCGAGTTGTGGCTCAACTCGCCGGATCTTGACGCCTTTTCACTTTTCCACCAACTTCGCGACACTATCGACCCAGTCGGCTTTGAAGTGTATTACTTTCAAGCAATCTGTCGACGCTTTGCAGATCTCTACTTATCACATAGTACAGGAACATCTCTGATGGCGCTTGGCCCGCGGCATGGGCGCTATCTGCCCACCAATCCTTCCACGCACTCGCATCCTTCAAAGGATGTTCGAGCCCGTACTTCTCGTAGGCAGCCTGGGTCATTCGCTTCGCGCCTTCGCGGCTGAGGTCGAAGACGCCAGCCAGTCGGACGAAGTACACGCGATCACACTGGCCGAAGATCGCCAGCCGCAGGTCTTGCGCGCTCAGCGGAGTGCCAGCTTCATTGATGCGACGAAAGATCTCAAGGCGGAGTCCGAGCTCTAGGTTCGACGGCAGCACGATCAGGTTCAGGACATACCGTTTGATGCCCTTCTTAATTTCCTCTGGTAGCTCACCAAAGGGGCGGCCCTGAATCAGCGGGCCTACATTCGGTGCGTATTCGACTTCGTCCTCAGTGGCGAGGGCAAAATTTCCTCTTATGAAATCGCCGATTGTTGATAGACGTTGCTGACCGTCCACAACCTCTCTTCTTTCGGTGTTTGTTCTGTTGTCGATCTCGGGATAGACGATCAGAGGAGGAACCGTCATGTTGTTGATCAACGAGTCAATAAAAAGAGACCTTTTGGCAAGGTCCCATTCGGACGAATCGCGCTGATAGTCAGGAATGTAGATTGTGCCGTCCTCAAGCTGGCTAAGCAGCGACTCGACATTGAGGGCTTGGGGCAGGGTCTGGCCCCTGACTCGCGGTTGAAACGCTGACGGCTGTGCGTTCTCCATTTTGCGCTCCTCTCCGTTTCAGGCGCCTAAAAAAGCCAAAAACGACTCTATCAAAATGTGTGCACAAAGTTCACACGCACACTTTTTCGATCTTCCGGGAAAGGCAAGGTCTTACCCCGGACCGCGCGGCACGCGGCGGGAAATCGCGCCCAGATGCGATCTTATCCGACTCTGGTTTCTCACGTCAGACTCTCGGCACTCTCGTTGCTCTGGTATCTGCTCGTCGTTGGGCGGCGGGGAGGTGAGAGTGATGATCATCTCGGAGCCGAGCGATGCAACAACTCGATGATGACGCCAGCGGACACGAATTCGTAACCATTCCTGAACTCGCCAGATTGGTCCGCCGTAATCGCAAGACCGTTTACAACTGGATCACCGGCGGGCAAATCGGCGAAGCCGATGGGCTCTTCGTCGTGCTCGGGCGTATGCTAATCCATTGGCCTACGTTTCGAGCCAGGCAGTTCAAGCCGCGCGAGAAATTGCGCGGCCAGCTGCCCGATTACGACGAGGAGGTGACAAATGGCCTGGTTGGAAAAGGACCGACACGGCCGGCTGCGTCTCGCGTTTAAGTATTACAACGGCGAGACGTACCGGGAACCGCTCGGAGTCGAGGCGAACAAGCGCACCCGCGCCGATGCCGAACGACTCAGAGCAACAATCCAGCTCGAACTCACGGCGGGAACATTCGATTATGCTCGGCGATTCCCGAACAGCTCGCGAGTCGCCGAGCTCGGCATGAAGCCCGCGCAAGAGAGGCGCGATGAGAACCTTCAGGAGTTTGGCCAACGCGCATGGTTGGCGGAAAAGAAGACCGACGTCAAGCATTCGACCTTGGTCTATTACTCCGAGGTGTTCAACGCGCACGTCCTGAATTCGGATATCGGCAGGAAGCTGCTTGCCGAGATCGGCGACGAGGACATTAACCGCTGGAAGCTTGAGATGGAGACCAAGCGCACGACCCAGGGCGAGCCCTTGAGCACTAGGCGGAAGAATATGGCGCTCGACGTGCTCTGCCAAATTCTGCGGCTTGCGAAACGACGCGGGCTGACAAGCGACAAGCTTTTGATCGACACGAAGCCGTTCAAGAACGAGGAGAACGAGGGCGAAGTGAACCCGTTCTCGGAGGAGGAAATCGAGAGCCTGATCGCTGCGGCCCAGCCGTGGGAGTGTTCGCTTCTAACGGTCTGCTTCTTTACCGGGATGCGTCGCGGCGAGGTCTTCGGCCTGCGCTGGTCCAGTATCTTCTTTGACCGCGATCGAATCCTGGTGCGAAGCAGTCTCACGCGTCACGGGGAAAGCTCGCCGAAGAGTAAGAGCAGCACCCGATATATTCAGATGCTGCCGCGGGTTCACGAGGAGCTTCTCAAGCAGCGCGACCGCGTGAAGCTACGCAGCGAGTACGTTTTTCCGAATCGCGAGTGGAAGGCGCTCAACGTGAACTGGGTGACGAAAGTGCTCTGGCCAAGGATCGTCAAGCGAGCGGAGGTCGCGTACCGGCCGCTGATGCAAACGAGGCACACCTACGCGACCCTGATGCTTCAGAAGGGCGCGCCGATCGACTGGCTGCAGAAGCAGATGGGCCATCGAAATCTCCAGATGCTGATCCGGCATTACTGGCGCTGGATCAATCCCGGCGAGCTAAGCCGCGAAGCTCTGGCGAGGCTGGAAACCGTGCGATCACCCTCAATTCAACCCCACCCTGGCCCCACCCCGAGCCATTTTAGGGTTGTCGGCGAATCTAAAACGCCATGATAAAGTCAGAAAAACCCTTTATTTTGGCGGAGAGGGAGGGATTCGAACCCTCGGTACCGGTTACCCAGTACGCCAGATTAGCAATCTGGTGCCTTCGACCACTCGGC
>JAKAVX010000450.1 GCA_021827465.1 Deltaproteobacteria bacterium
CAGCCTCCAGCGCGGGATGAACATTCCACCCACCTTGGAGATACGGCCCGGCTACCAGTTCAACGTGATGGTGACGACCGATCTGGTATTGCCGTCGCCCTACCGAGGCTGAGCGAAGGAGTTAGCCGTGGAGTCTGAATTCGCAGCAAGGAAGCACACACCGGCATCCTTCATGCTCTCGATCCGAGGAACGCTCAAACGCGAGATCGACGAGTACCTCGAGTATGGCCGCCAGGTGTCACATGCCGAGATGGAACCGGAAGAAGTAGCGCCCGGAATGCTCCGGTGCTTCCTCGAGACCAACGAGGAGTTTAACGCATGGCGCAGAAACCGCGCGTCGCAGGCCGCAGATCGAATCAAGAAAAGGAGTTCCGAACATGAAGCTCAGGCTAAAAGAGAAGGAGTTGCCGCCGGTGCAGCTCCGGCTGACCTTGCCGGGCAGCCTCAAGGAATCGTTGGACGAATACGTGGGCTATTTGCGGGACAAGCTTCGGCGCGAGGCCGATTGCAAGGAGGTCGCCATCGAGATGCTAAAGCACTTCGTTGAGAGTGACCGTGACTTCAGGGTGTGGCGGAGCAGGCGAGGGGACCGTTCGGAGAGGTTGCCGCAGAAGGAGGAGAGGAACGGGGCAGCAGGGGCGACGCGGTCGTAGGGCAAGATAAAGGTTTTACCGTACCGTGCGCGCTTTTGAGCATATCTCCCAGACACAGCGCGGGTTTTCTGCCCCGTACCGCATCGCCTCGCCCCGTACCCGAGAAATCGCCAGGCGAGCGCTCTTTCCAGTCGCGCTCATCGCGGCCGTCGCAATGTCGGCCTTAGGCTTTCAGCTCATGGCCCTGCGGATCGGACTTACTGACAGCGCCTGTCCGCCAGGAATCTACCGGATGGTCTATCGCACACCGTCGCGCGGCGATCTGGTGCTGGTATGTCTGCCTGCCGCGCTGGCGCAGCTCGGCCAAGCGCGCGGCTATCTCGCACGCGGGTGCGGCTGTGCGGATGGCATCGAGCCGCTCGGAAAGGTGCTTAGCGCGTTGCCTGGAGACTCGGTCGAAGTCACGCGCGATTACATCGCAGTCAACGGTCGGCGGTTACAAAATTCCGCCACGCTCTCGCGCGATAGCCGAGGCCGATCAGTGCCGCATCTTACGTGGGGCCGCTACACGGTCAGGCCGAACCAGGTCTGGCTTTTGGGGACGAAAGACGCACGAAGCTGGGATTCTCGTTACTTCGGGCCGGTGCCGGCCAGTTCCATTCGAGCGGCGCTCGAACCGGTCCTCACATGGTGAATCATGGCGGACCGACTTCATACGAAAGAGCAGGGACTTAGAGTCCATCATCTCGCAAATCTCGGCGGGCTGGTTGCAATCGCAGGACTGGACCATGAGCCGCCTGATCTGCTGCTCGGCGGATTGCTTGAGCTTGCGGCTCGCCTGCCGGACCTTCCCCCCACTCGCCGGGCCGCCATTGCATCAGCCGGACGAGCAAAGCTCGACGCGCGGGCCACTTCGAAGCGCGCATGGAAGTCCTGGAACCGATCCAACGGCTTGCACAATCTGACACTTTCAAACGAACACATCAGGCGCATCATCAGCGCCCTGGGCGGCACCGAGCCGTGCAGTTCCGTGGAGCTACCGAGGACGATGCTGGAGCTTCTCAGAGGTATCAGATGAGCGACCTTCTGCGTCGCGGCCTTCAGATGCAACCGCGCCCTCCGCGGCGGCGCGGCGAACAGCATCACACGCGGCGGTGGTGGCTCGCCGCAGCGAAGCGTCATGGCCGAGCACGCCAGTCCGGCAGAACAAACACACGACTGGGACGGCGCGGTGGCGGCGCACTACGAGAGCCGCGCTCCTTTATGCAGCGAAGCGTGGTCAAGGTTTCATACTCGCGCAGCATAAGGTCCGCATCGTGGGCCGCCCACGGACGATATCTCGCCCGCGAAGGTGCGCAGCGTGACGCCGGGAAGGGAGCCGGCTTCGACGCGACGCGCGACGATATCAACCTCGCCCAGCTTTTGGCTGGCTGGCAGAAGGCAGGCGACACCCGGCTGTTTCGAATTATCGTTTCCCCCGAAAACAGTGCCGAGATGGATCTTAAGGACCACGCGCGGGAGCTGATCGCCCGGATGGAACGCGATCTCGGAACTAGGCTCGAATGGGCAGCGATCGATCATCACAACACCGACAACCCACACGTCCACATTCTCGTTCGCGGCCTCACCGACTCGGGCAAGCCACTTGCGATTGACCGCGCTTACATCAGGTCAGGCATTCGCGACCGCAGCCAGGAGATCGCGAGCCACAAGTTGGGTCTCAGGGCAGAACGCGACATCCTGCAGGCTCGCGCACAAGCCGTCACGCGCGACCAGTTCACGGAAATAGATCGTGTACTGCTTCGGCAGGCTGACTCGCGGAACATCGTCGCGTTCGCCGGCACGCAGCCGAGGAGCGAAGCCGCACGCGAACGCCAGGCACAAGACCTCGCGCGGCTCGGCTTCCTCGAAACCATGGGACTGGCCCGGCGAGTCGATCAACTTTCTTGGCAGCTCTCGCCCAGCTTTGAACAGACGTTGCGCCAACACCAACTTTCCATCGACATCATCAAGACTAGGGCGCGCCATCTCGATCAGATTCATGACCGGCGGGCGCCGCTTCTGGTCCGGGGACTGAAAGCAGGAGAGCAGGTCACCGGCCGCGTGGTCGGCACCGGTCTCCAGAACGAAATTGCCGATCGGCGTTACCTGCTCATCGAAGGCAACGATGGCAGGCTCCATTACTTCCGCCAAAGCCCAGCAATAGAAAAGGCGCGAGGCGAGCAGCGACTTAAAGTCGGAACGGTCGTCACCCTCAGTGGCAGGGAGTTCGAGAAGAACGGGCGCAAGGTCCGTTACCTTCACATCGACGAGCACGGGAAGGGACGAACACGCTAATGGCACGTCAGTCGCTACCATACAGGACCCCAGTCACTCGCTCGGCAACCGAGCGCGAGGTCCGGCTCGCTGCGACAGCAGCAGTCGCTTTCACCGCCGCGTTCTCGCTCGCGATCGCAACCCAGCGTGTCGTCGCACTGCTCGGATATTCCGCAGTGTTAGGCGCACCGCTCGCGACTTTGCCTTTCGTCGGACCCCTTTACCGGCCCTGGAGCATTCTGATTTGGGCATGGGAGTGGCGACACTTCGCCGCCGCAAAGCCGGTGCTAAACGCAGGGATGCGAATATTTGAGTATCCCACCTTGATCGTCGCGACCGTGGCAATGATCGCCGTTCACCTTACGCGGCGAGTCGGAGCGAGAGCTGACGATCTTCACGGCTCTGCCCACTGGGCCAGCAAAAAGGAGATCAAGGCCACCGGGTTGCTCCACGCGAACGGCGGCGTCTATGTCGGCGCGTGGCGGAATGGAAGCGGAACGTATTATCTCCGCGACTCAGGAGCATCGCACGTGCTTGCTTTTGCGCCGACTCGCACCGGCAAGGGCGTCGGCCTGGTAATCCCAACCTTGCTCAGTTGGCCGCAAAGCGTCGTGGTTCACGACATCAAGGGCGAAAACTGGAAGCTCACAGCAGGCTGGCGGCAGAAGGGCCTTGGCGGCCTCTGCCTTCGGTTCCATCCGACGTGCACGGATGGCACGGCGGCCCGCTACAACCCGCTCGCCGAAATCC
>JAKAVX010000451.1 GCA_021827465.1 Deltaproteobacteria bacterium
CGTGCGGCGCCGCTGCGAATATCGGATGGATCGCCGGCATAGCATGGCTCACGTCGCCCATGTCGGTGCTTCCGGCGGGAGCGTCGGCGGGTGCTTCCGGGGACGGCGTGCCGAGCGCCTGGCTATCTGCCGCGTAGCGCGCCGCGATCGCGCGGTTCGGAATCATGTTCTTGTAGTACATGAAAACGTCATGCTCGACGCGCGTGCCGGTCGCGAGCGCGGCCGCCTCGGCGCATCTGATGACCCGGTTCGCTATTTCATCGCAGTATCTGCTGGTATGGGCGCGGGCCAGGAACTCGCACGAGGTGCGCTCGGGCACGATATTCACGGCTTGGCCGCCGTCGGTGATGATGCCGTGGATGCGCGCGCCGTCGCGCACATGGAGGCGCATCGCGTCGATACTCTGGAAGGTCTGGATAACCGCGGAAAGCGCGCTTGCGCCGTTCCACGGCGAGTAAGCCGCGTGCGCTGCCGTGCCATGGAAGTTGAAGCGAATCCCCTTGACCGCGAGCGCGTGCGCGACCGACGCCTCGGCGTCCGCCGGATGCGCCATCATCGCGGTGTCCACGCCCTTGAGCGCGCCGCGTTCGAGCAGGATTATCTTTCCGCCGCCGCCCTCTTCGGCCGGCGTGCCGAGAAAGACGATTCGGCCCGGAAGCTTTTTCACGCCCCGGGCAAGTCCCGCGACCGCCGACAACGCCGCGCCCGCGATCAGGTTATGGCCGCAGGAATGGCCGTTCGGAAGCGCGTCGTACTCGGCAAGGATCGCGACCGCCGGGCCATCTGAAGCACCGAACTCGGCGCGAAAGGCGGTCTCGAGACCGCCGACCCCCGTCTCGACCTTGAGTCCCATCTCGCCGGCCGCGTCGGCGAGAAGCCGCGCGGCGAAGCGCTCCTGGAAGAGCGGTTCCGGATGCTCGTGGATTTGATGACTCAGCGCGACCACCTTTTCGCGGTAATCGTCTATCACCCGGCAGATTCCGCTATGCGCGTCCATGTCGATTCTTTCCCCCGACCTGCGCAATAGCATCCGAAGCGGATTTTATCCACGGCGCGAAAAGGCTCGCGGTTTCGGCGCCGCGCGGAGCACCCGAACTACTGCGGCGGGACGACCAGCGCGACGGAGCATCGCGTGCGCGCGAGGATCTGGCGCACTTTGGGGCCGAAATACAGGCGCTGCTCCGAGCTTCGGTAGAGCACGCCCATCACGAGCAGGTCGTAGCCGTCCTCGCGCGCGGTCGCGACGATAACGTCCTCGGCCCGCTTTCCGGCCGCGATTCTTGGTTCGACATGGACGCCGAGTTGCCTTCCGAGGAGTTCTATCTCGTCGACGAACTCGCGGCCCTCGTCGGCGGGGCGGTTTTTCAAACCCGGCCCGGTCGAGCGCTCACGCACGTGAAGGGCGGTAAGTCGCGCGTTGAACGCGCGCGCGTACTGCATCGCGACCGCGGCGCCTACTCGCGCAAAAGCGGCTCCGGTTACGGGCGCCAGGATTCGCTTGAACGGAACCGGCGTCTCGGAGCTGCGCACGATTATGACCGGCGCGTGAGCATTGAAGACGAGTTCGCGAAGAACGTCGCCGCCGATTTCGTCGTACCCGCGCTCGTGCGAGGCGCCGGCGAAAATCGCGTCGTACCCGCGCTCGGACTCCTGCACAATCGCCTCGGCGATCGAGTCGGCGACGCCGAAACGCTGCTGAACATTGGATACTCCCGACTGGTTGCAGATGCCCTTGATACGTTCGAAGCGCGCAGTGAATAGCTCCTTCTCGCGCGGCTCGCTCGTTACCGAAGCGTGGAAGACGGTGATACTCGCGTCTGGATTGTTCGCAAAGGCCGAGGCGATATGGGCTGCCAGGTCGGCGTGAGGCCCGCCGCCGCTCAGCACCAGGAGCTTTATGCCCTCGCGGACGAGCGGCAGGCGGTCGAGCAGCCGGTCGCGCTCCATCCGCTCGGATTCGCCCGGCGTGTATTCGATTCCCCGCAACGACCAGTTGAGCAGCGGCGGCGCCATCAGCGAGGTCGCAATCGCGACCAGCACGATGATTGTGTAGGTCGCCGGCGTGAGCACGCCGAGGCTGAGCCCGAGCAGCGCAACGATGATCCCGACGCCGCCGCGCGCGTTCATTCCTATTGCAACCGAGACCGCCTCGCGCCAGCGAAGACCCGTGAAGATACCGCCGAGACCGCATCCGATGAGCTTGCTGGCGCACGCCACCGCGAGCACCACGAACAGCGCGAGGGGATCCCTCAGCGCGGACAGGTCGGTCCGTATTCCCGAGTACGCGAAGAACAGCGGCGCCATCATGCCCAGCGTGATGCCCTTGATTTCCTCGAGGTCGCTTGTTCGCACCCGCGCGGAATTTCCCATCATCATCCCGGCAGCGAAAGCGCCGAACACCGCATGAAGGCCGATCGCCTGCGCGACCACGGCCAACAGCAACGTCACACCAACGATAGCGGTCAGCTTTGCGTGCTCCACATAGATGCGGTCATCGACCCAGCGCAGAAACCACGCTGTCAGGCGAAAGCCTACGAAGTAGCAGAAGCCGACAAACAGCGCCGCTTCAGCGACGAAGAGACTTACCGAGCCGAAACCGATTACGCCTCGGGTAGCAAGTCCGGCGATGACCGAGAGCATCAGCCATCCGAGCGAGTCGTCCACGATTCCCGCAGCCAGAATGGTAAGTCCAAGCTCGCGGCGCATCAGCCCGAAGTCGATAAGGATTTTTGCGATCACCGGAACCGCCGACACGGACAGGGCGACTGCCAGGAAGAGCGCAAAGATGAGGCGCTGGTCGGGCGCGGCAAGATAACGCTCCGGCGCGAACCATCCCAGCAGGAATCCGCTCGGAAACGGAACCAGGATACCCATTGCGGAGATTATCGGGGCGCGCACACCGACCTGGCGGAGCACGTCGAGGTCGATCTCGAGCCCGATATACAGCACGAGCAGGATCGCGCCGAGCCACGCGAACGCCTCGAGCAGGTGGCTCATGGTCGGACTGGCAGGAAAGATGAACGCGTGGGCCTCGGGCCAGAGCGCGCCCAGGATCGAGGGGCCGAGCACGACTCCTGCCAGCAACTCGCCGATTACGGGCGCCTGCCCGAGGCGTTTCATCACTTCGGCAAGCGCGCGCGCGGTTACGAGCAATACCGCTAGCTGGAGAAGAAAACCAAGAAGCTGCGATCCCGTCAGCGGATGCATGGCGGTTGAGAGCTCCGTTGCGCCAGTCAGGCGCGAGTCAAAATCACTTTAGCAATCACAAAGATTGCGCCGTGAGGTGGAGATCACAATTTTGCGAGAAGCAACGCGCGAGTGCCGGCGCTGCCTCTCGTCGAGCCTGTTTCACGGGCGAGTGCGCGTGATCGGCTGGGTGAGCATATCAGGTATCGGCTCACCTTTTTCGGCCTTGTGAGCCGCATAGTCCTGCATCGCGGTCATGATTCCCGCGACCGATTTGCCGAACAGCAAGTCGCGATTCTCGCGCGCCCATTGATTGGAATAGTTGACCTGGCCGAGTCCGTGGCTCTGGAACGCCGGCATCACGTAGCGCGCCCACAGTTCGAAGGAGCGCAGCGTCGCCTCGCGCGAGGCCCATTCCTGTGCGAGCAGGAGGATTCCGCCGAACCCGCCGCTC
>JAKAVX010000452.1 GCA_021827465.1 Deltaproteobacteria bacterium
GCAGATCGCGGTCAAGAATATTTTAGAAAGCGAGCCAAAAGGCAGCCTTAAGAAGCATAGCAGCTGACTATCAAATTAAACGAGGATTGCGTTTTCTTGGATGGCGCTACCGGGGCCAGCTGAACGGCGAGATCCAAACTGCGCATGACGACCGTGCTCGCTATGAGGAGCTTTCAGATCCGAAATAAACCGACACCGGCAAAATATTCGACATCATGGCGGCTACCGTCATCCAACAGCATCTGTAGTCAGCGGCATAGGTCATCCTTAGCTGGATTTGGCGCCGCTTCTTAATTGCGGGCGAACGGATCGTCATCCGGCCGACCGGCACGTCGCCGTTCCGCGGTTATCTTGAACTGTTCGATCGCGCGCTTGTCCTCCACCGACGATTCCAAGTTTTCAGGCAATGCATTTACCTTGGCTTCCACCAGATCGAACGGCAAGAATGCCTCGATGTCACTTCGGCGGATGTACCAGCGGAGCGTGACGATTCGGTCGGTCATGCTTTGGCTTCGGACGCAGCCGAGGAATATTCTGAGAAACCGCAGCAGGCCGTCTGTGGTTTCGATAAGGCCGGTGCAGAATGCCGAGGGCGCTTCAGGACCTGCCCAGTCGCGCCAGCGATATAAGACGCTGGCCAGATCGTCCGGAATTCGGCCTGCGGTCTTCACCGCGGTAATCTTTTCTACGCAAATGGCCTTCAAGTCTCGAAGGATATCGGCAGGGACGAACTCCTCTGCACGTTCTTCCCGGTTTGGATTCGGTTCAATTAGGCTCGTGAATCCAAACGGCAGCAGGAGGCCGTCGGTCTGCTCCATGGAGGTGCGGAGCAATTCGCCGCGCCGGGTGAGGTCTTTCTCTTGCATCAGGTACCAGTAGATGATGCGTCGGGCGTGTGTTGCCGGCGATAATTCGAACAGCCCGCGATTTTTGTCGGAGAGCTGATCGCCAACGTCAAAGAGGGCCGTGAGAAAAGGAACAGCGTGAGCGACGGGAATTTGCTGCTTGTAGGCTTCCAGCCGGTCCACGGTTAATTCGAGCTGACCGTTGGCCGCCAGCTTATTCAACTCATCTCGGAGCGCAGCGCGATCGGCGGTCGCTGCGAGCAGTCGGTCGATTGCGGCTTGCGAAAGTTCACCCTTCGGCAGTACGAAATGAAAATAGCGGTCGAACACGTCCTCGGCACAAACGCAAAGGTCGCGATACCATGCTTCGGCCAAGTCCGCCCCGTAATGGGACCCGCCGAAGGCCCATTCGGCTGGCGGGAACAGACGCTTGATTATGTCCCGGACACCATCTGCGCGCTCAGGCGGAACACCATCCAGCATAGCATTTAGCTTACGCCGGGCCTCGTCATTTGGCCCTCGACTCAACGTAGTCAGCAGGCGCTTGTTTTCCGAAAGGGCTTGGTAAACTTCCGGCTCATAGACGCGCAGCGCTTCAAGGGCAATGAGGTCGATAACGTTGACGTCGAATCCGCCGTCAGTTTTGAACATCGAAATGTGGAAGGAGAGGCTGGATAGATATCGATTGACTTGCCGCAGGGTACTGAAATACTGTTCCACCCCGCCGAAGAAAATATTGCCCCAACGGGTCTGATCGAAATTCTTGGAGACGGCGTCATCCGCAAGCAGCGTATTGAGTCCTGCAAACAGAATTTCGCGGATACGCTGGCGGTCGAGCAGCGGGACGTCGAACGGAATCTGCACGATCTTTTCAAGATAATCTCGCCCGTCCGCGCCTTTCATCACTTCCCGGATATGCTTTTCGACCGTAGGACGGTCGCAGAGGAGGATATAAACCAGATTGGGAAAGTCGCCGTTTGCTTTAACGAGCTGGAAGATTTTCAACAGTGCGGTAGGAGTGAGGCGATCCAGGTCGTCGATCAGCACGAGGATCGGAGCGGAGAGTTCCGCGAGCTCTTTGCGTACGGCGGATTTTACTTCTTCGAGCGTTTCCTTTTCCGCGCCGGACTCTTGGAAGGCGGCGATTTGCTCCGCCACCTTTGACGACCACGTCAGGAGTGCCGCAATGAGTAGGTATACCAATCCAACAGTGATGGCGACAGGACGCAAGTCGGGTATCGAGGAACCAAAGAGCAGTACGGCTGAGACGATGAGAATGCTGCGCCAAGGATTGATGAGCAGATCCAATAATCCCTTGCTGCTTTTCAGGCGGGCAGCGTACTGCTTCCAATTGCTGATGGTGCGCTTTTGGACTTTCTTCGACGCAATCGTTCCCTTACGCAGCGCAATCCCGAGCTCGTCGAAAAAGGCCTCACTGAGGGATGCGCGGCTGGCGACCTGCCAGGGATTAAAGTCGATAACGGTGACGCGTTCGGGTGCGGCGCGAAGCGCATCAATTACCATGTTCTTTATGGACGATTTTCCGGTCCCCCAGGGGCCATAGAGGGCGATGACGAGACTGTCGTTTCCTTTCCATCCCCGAACGGCACGCGCGAGTTGCTCGGCGAAGGACCGGCGGTCGAGTTTGTCTTCATCGAGACGGGTGATCGGTCGATCAGATGAAAATAAGTGTTCGGTCGGAAATATGCCCTTAGAACTCACGCGTCATTCTCCTCACCGCAGCCGCTCAGCGTATCCTGCGCGGCAGTCCGCAAGCCATGCCCAACATTGCCGGACATGCCAGTGCGGCTGAACCAGGTCGATTTGGTGATGGTCTTTCTCATGCGCTAGGTATTTACGGCGAAAATGATAACATCGGAACGCCTGCGAATCGCGACATCCTTAATTATATTGGGATCCCACGTTTTCACATTGCTGGGCTCTGTTTGACGAATTGTGCATAAAAATGAGCGAAGCTTATAGGCTTCGCTCAGGTTAATCAAGCGACCATCACCAGAGACTCCCATACTCTTTTCTCCTCCCCCATGCACACCGGCAGGAAGTCGCACCAGGCGCAGTGCTTGCCGGGGCGTTTGTAGAAGCGCCCGGCCCGGATGTCCGCGGCGACGATCCGCACCTTGTCCAGGAACTCGGCCAGATGCGCCGGATTCCGCTGGGACAGATGCCATTCGATCCGCGGCTCCTTGGTTTTGACGAGCACGCAGTAGGCCACCTGCGCGGCCTCAGGTTCGCCGAGGAAGTAGGCGGTCAACTGGTCGGAGAGCGCGACTTCGTGATCCTCGTAGCCGCTTGAAGCGGTTTTGAAGTCCACGATCGTGCGCTTGCCGTCCAGCACGGCGTAGAGGTCCACGATGCCGATGAAGGGCTCGGCGAGCGTGGTCACGGCCACCTCGAACTTCCGCTCGACGCCCAGGACCTGCTTGAGTTTGGGTGCCTCCATGAGGAGGAACCGCCGGAGGAGCTTTTCGCCCTTCTCTCGCAGGCTCTCCCAGGATTCCCGCGCCCCGTAGTCGAGGGCGACGGTCTTCAGGTTGTCCCATTCCTTGAGGAAGCTCTCGGAAGGATCCAGACCCTGGCGGAAGAACTCTGCCAAGGCTACGTGGATCATGGCTCCGAAGGCGAGATTGGCGCTCTCGACCTTCGGCCGGAGGTTTTCGAGGTAGTAGAGGCGGTACTGCTCCGGGCAGGTCAGGTAGCGGTTGATACGGGAGAAAGAAAGGTGAGGGGTGGTAGTCTGCTCCAACTTCGATTCAGGGTCTTCAGA
>JAKAVX010000453.1 GCA_021827465.1 Deltaproteobacteria bacterium
TCGGCCTGACGCTTTTCCTCGCGGGAGGGCCCGCCGCGGCGGGCCCTCCCGCGAGCCATCCATCTTCCCACCGGCGGTCCGCACGAATTTTTCGTCAGCACTGACCGCGAACGATGAGCATGAATTCCGCGATGCCCGTTGGAACGTTGACTCTGCCGGGCGCGCGGGCTAACTAATTCGGCACTCCCGGTGCTCGGGAAGCCGGTGAAAGTCCGGCGCTGCCCCGCAACTGTGTGGGGGGACAACGGCCCACGATGCTGCCACCGCTCTTCGGCGGGAAGGCGGGCCTGAGGACGAACCCCAAGCCAGGAGACCGGCCGGGCGATTTGCGTTGTCTGCCTTCCGCGGGGAGGGTGGCCTCAGGCATGCCGATCCTGACGCCCGTTCCTTCGCAGTGAAGGGCCGGGCGTTTTGCTTTTGTCCACGGCGCCCCGCTCTTCCCGCGCGAGCGTGCAGACGCGCCTCACGCGGAGGGAGTGAATGAAGAGAGTCTGGATTTTTCTCATCATCGTTGCCGTCACGTCTTTTGCGGCCACCCGCTACGCCGCGGCGGCCGACCCGTCCGCCAGCGGTCTGGGTGCAGCGGCTTCGCAGCATACTGAGAAACAGCCGCACAAGCCGGCGACCCGGCCGGATTCATCGAAAGCCGGACACAAGAAATCGCAACAGCACGCCGCAAAGAAGAAGGGCAAGTCGGCGAAGACCGAAGCGGGGTCCGAGCAGAAGCTTGCGCCGATCGTCGTAACCGCGACCCGCATTCCCCAACCGCTTAGCCAAATCGGCACCACGCTTACGGTGCTCGGCAAGGACCAGATCGACGCACAGCAGATCCAGCAGGTCGGCAGCGCGCTGCGTGAAGTTCCCGGCGTGCTCGTCACCCAAAGCGGCTCGCCCGGCTCTCTCACCGAGGTCTCGATTCGCGGCTCGACGGCCTCGCAGACGCTTGTGATGGTCGACGGAGTCCCGCTCAACACCGGCTCAACCGGCAGCTTCGATCTCGCAAACCTCACGACAGACGGCCTCGACCGCATGGAGATCCTGCGCGGAGCCGGCGGTTCGCTGTACGGCTCGCAAGCGATAGGCGGAGCGATAAACCTGATCACCCAGGAGGGCGAGGGCGCGCCCCAGGCGAGTTTTCTCTCCGAGGGTGGAAACGACGCGACCGAGCGCCAGATCCTCACCATCGGCGGAGAACAGGGCAGGCTCCATTACGCGGGGGCGCTTTCTTACTTTTCGACCGACGGATTCCGGCAGGCCAACGACAGCGCCGACAACCTTGCGGGCTCGCTCAGGCTCGACTACGACCTGACCCCCGACACAACGGTTCGCGCATTCGCCCGCTACTACCAGGCCGAGGTAGGATTGCCGAATTTCGCCGTCGCCGCGGGCTTTCCGCTCGATCCGTCGGCGCATCAGCGTAACGAGTTCATGCTCTACAATGGCGAGATTGACCATCGTTTCTCCGATCGGCTCGTCGCCCACGTCAACGCGTTCTTCGTGCGCAACGACGTGCGCCTGAACTCCTATCCGTTCCCCAGCGACCCGAGTTCGGAACGCGACCATGACCCCGACGAGATGCGCGGAACGAACGGGCAGGCGGTTTACACGTGGGCACCCGGTTGGCGCACCGTGGTGGGATTCGATTTCGAGGATCTGTGGGCACGGTCGTTCAGCGAATCATCGTATCCTCCCTACGGGACGTTCCTGACGCTGTTCAGCGCAAGGCGCCAGCAGTACGCGGGCTACGTCGAGCAGGAAGGTAGCCTGTTCAACGGCCTGATACTTGGCACCGCTGGCTTTCGCGTCGATGGAAACAGCCAGTTCGGCAAGGAAGTAAGCCCCTCGTGGTCGGTTGCGATTCCGCTCCAAAAATATGGCCTGACGTTCAGGGGCAGCTACGCGGAGGGATTTCGCGCGCCTTCATTCGACGAGCTTTATTTTCCCGGCTACGGCAATCCCAATCTCGCCCCGGAACTTTCCAGCGAGTACGACGGCGGGTTTACTAAGCAGTTCAGCGAATGGGGCTCGTTCACCGCGACCTACTTCTCGCGCCGAGTGCACAATCTGATCGTGTCGGTCCCGTGCCCGTTCTCGCCTTCGTGCCCTTACGGCTCGATGGCGGGCAACGCGGGTCGGGTAGACGTGCAAGGCGTCGAGATAGTGCCGTCGATCGGGCCGTTTTACGGGGTCACGCTGAGCGGAAACTTCACCACCATCGACGAGACCCATGT
The DNA here is from genome assembly GCA_021827465.1 of Deltaproteobacteria bacterium. Next base: position 2,232 of record JAKAVX010000453.1, read on the forward strand.
CTCGTCGTCGCCCGACATACGACCGCTCCGGGTGCCGAAGCATTCGGCGTTCGGGCTGCTCCAGTACGTCGGCAGCGGGCTGCTTCGCCCCGACGACAAAACCACAGTCAGCCTCGCCTATTACTTCGTCGGCGCGCGCGACGACATCACGCCGATTGGGACGATCGCCAGTCATGACGCGTACCATGTCTTTGACCTGACCGCGATCTACGACTTGCGCCAACCATGGCGGATGGTCGCCGACGAGCAGGGTTTCGTGCGTGTCCAGAATCTTTTCGACCGCAACTATTCGGAGGCGTTCGGTTTTCCTTCGCCTCCGATAAACTTTGTCGCGGGTATCAAGGTGGACATGATGTAGAGCGCGCTTCAGCGCGGGCGAGTGCGCTCCGCCTCGAAGCATCGCTCGAAGGCGCGCCGGATCGCTTCGCGGCGCGCTGCGACATCGCCGAGCAGCCACTTCGGCGCCTGCTTGCCGCGATAGCCCATCCGTCGCGCGACGGGCATGAGCGCGGCAGGGTCGGTGGGCAGCGACCATGCCGCCTGATCGCTCCCGATTCGAAGCCGGTTCTCGAGCAGTGAGAGAAACTCGTAGCCGTCTTCGAGCGACCTCGCGTCGGATTTGTTGAGCAGCTCGAGAGAGCCGAGCGCGTGGATGAGATCGAGCGTCGAGCGCTTGCGCAGCTCCGGACGCTCCCATCCGTGCGCGAGCGCCATCATCTGCGCGACGAATTCGACATCGACGAGCCCGCCGCGTCCCTGTTTCAGGTTGAGGCGGGTCTTGTCCTCGACGCCGATCTCGCGCTCCATCCGCTCGCGCATCACCCGGACCTCCTCGACTTCCGCGGGTTCGAGTCCGCGTCCGTACACGAATTCCTGGCGCGCGGCTTCGACCTTTGCGGCGAGATTCTCGTCGCCCGCGACCACTCGCGCGCGCACCAGCGCCTGGCGCTCCCATACCGCGGAACTCTGGCGATGATACTCGCGAAAGCCATCGAGCGACGTGACCAGAACGCCCTGGTTTCCCGACGGGCGAAGCCTGAGGTCGAGCTTGTACGCGTAGCCCTCGCGGGTACGGGTTTCGAGCACCGCGATCAGCTTCTGCGCAATTCGCGCCGAAAGCTCATGGCCGCCGGGAGTCGCGTTTTCCGCGCCCTCGTACACGAAAATAAGGTCGAGGTCGGAATTGTAGGCCATCTCGGCCGCTCCCAGCCGTCCCATCGCGATACAGGCGAGCGCAAGGTCGGGCGGTATCGGAAAGCGAGCGCCGACTTCCGCGCGTGCAAGTTCAAGCGCCTCGCGCAGGACGGTTTCCGCAAGCGCCGTCAGCTCGGCTTCGACCTCCCGATGCTCCAGATGACCGGCCAGGTCGGCGATTGCGATACGCAGGAACTCCTGA
>JAKAVX010000454.1 GCA_021827465.1 Deltaproteobacteria bacterium
GGTGAGCTCAAAGGCCGCTTCACCAGCGGAATCCTGCTCGGAATCGGCGACACTCCGGCCGAACGCGCGCTAAGCCTGCTCGCGCTGCGCGACAGCAACGAGCGTCACGGCCATATCCAGGAGATTATCGTCCAGAATTTCCGCGCCAAGCCGGACATCCCGATGGCCTCGGCGCCCGAGCCCGACGATCTCGACATGGTGCGCGCGCTCGCGACCGCGCGGCTCGTGATGGGCGCGTCGGCGAGCGTGCAGGCGCCGCCCAATCTCTCGCCCAACCAGATAGAACTCTTCCTGCGCGCTGGAATAAACGATTGGGGCGGGATTTCCCCGCTTACCAAGGACTATGTAAATCCTGAATCGCCATGGCCGCATCTTGATCGGCTGGCGCAACGATGTGACCGGGCCGGATTTCGGCTGAAACAACGGCTGACCGTCTATCCCGAGTACATCAATGATAACTGGCTCGATCCTGAACTCGCGCCACGAGTGCGCGCGATGCGGGATCAAATGGCCGGAGAAGAGGAACAGTGAACCTGGAGGATTGGCGAAACTGGGTTGACCAGATCGAGGCCACCCCGGTCGAAGCATTGCTCGACCGGGCGTCGCCCGACGTGCGCGCCGCGCTCAAGCGCAGCCGCAACCGCGAGGAACTGACCCCCGAAGAGGGCCTGCTCATTTACACCGCCCAGGGCGACGACCTGCGCGCGGTGGTCAAATGCGCGGACCTGGCGCGAGCCGAAGACGTGGGCGACGAAGTCACCTACGTCGTCAACCGCAACATCAACTTCACCAACATCTGCTTCGTCGGATGCCAGTTCTGCGGCTTCAAACGCCAGCGATGGGAGTCCGACGCCTACGACCATTCCGACGAAGCGATCCTGGCCAAGATGGCCGACGCGGTGGCTCGCGGCGCGACCGAAGTTTGCATGCAGGGCGGAATCAACCCCGACATGCCGGCGCTGAAGTACCGCGACTTGCTCGTCACGATGAAGGGCGCGTTCCCGCAGATCCACATCCACGCGTTCTCGCCGATGGAGATCATGTACGGCGCACGGCGCACCCGGATGGAGTATCCGGAGTATATCGGGATGCTTCGCGACGCGGGGCTTGGCTCGATTCCCGGCACCGCGGCGGAAATCCTCGACGACAGCGTGCGCGAGATCCTGAGCCACAAGAAGGTTGACGTCGCCACCTGGGTCGACATCATCACGAGCGCCCACGCGATCGGTGTGCCGACCACCTCGACGATCATGTACGGCCATCTGGAGACGCCGCGCCAGGTCGTCAACCATCTGAACCTGATGCGCTCGATCCAGAAGCGCACCCGCGGATTCACCGAATTCGTGCCGCTGCGCTTCATCCACGAGAACACGGTGCTCTTTCGCAAGGGGCTCGTGAAGCCGATGGGTAACGGCGTGCTCGACTTCCAGATGTACGCGTTCTCGCGGCTCTTCCTGCGCGGTTGGATCAACAACATCCAGACCTCGTGGGTGAAGCTCGGCGCCGATCTCGCCGCGCTGACGCTGAAAGCCGGATGCAACGATTTTTCCGGCACCCTGATGGAGGAAAGCATCACGCGCGAAGCCGGCGGCAACTCCGGCGAGTTCATCGCAGTCGACGTTATCGAGGACAAAGCGCGCGAGATGGGTCGTGTCGCGGTGGAGCGCTCGACTCTCTACAAGAAGCTCTACGGCAAAAAGGCTCCCAATGGCGCACGGCCGATCGTCGCCCCATCCTCCCCCGAGCCGGCGGATAGTCACGCTTGCGGGGGGAGTGGGTGCGGCTAAGTTCCTCCGCGGCCTGGTAAAAAGGATTCCGCCCGAGCGGCTTACGGTAATCGTCAACACGGGCGACGACGAGAATTTCTACGGACTTCACGTCTCGCCCGACGTTGACACCGTTACCTACACGCTCGCCGGGATGGTGAATCCCGGGCACGGATGGGGACTCAAGGATGACAGCTTCGCCGCGTTGAGCGCGCTCGCGCGCTTTTACGGCAAGCCGTGGTTCAACCTCGGCGACCGCGACCTCGCAACCCATCTGTATCGCACCGAGCGGCTGCGCGCGGGCGAGAGCCTAAGCCGCGTCACCGCCATGATCGCGAAGCGCCTCGGCGCGCGCTCGGAGATTCTGCCGATGAGCGATGACCGGGTGCATACCTGGGTCAAGGTGCGCGGACGGGCCGCGATGCCGTTCCAGGAATATTTCGTGCGCAATCGCTCGCGCGGCGCGGTCGAGCGGATCGAGTTGCACCGAATCGAGGACGCGCGTCCGCTGCCCGCCGCTCTTACCGCGCTTCGCCGTGCTTCCGCTGTCATCCTTGCGCCGTCGAATCCCTTCGTCTCGCTGGGACCGATCCTCGCGCTCAAGGGGATGCGCCAGGCGCTCGCGAAAATCCGCCCCCGCGTCGCCGCGATAAGTCCGATCGTCGGCGGACGCACGCTCAAGGGCCCGGCCGACAAGATGCTCCGCGGACTCGGACTGGAAGTGTCGCCGCTTGGCGTCGCACGACTCTATCGCGACATCGTGGGTGTCTTCGTCATGGATATCCGCGACAAGGACTATCTCGAACCGGTTCGCGCGCTCGGGATGCGCGCGGTCGCGGTCGATACCGTTATGACCACGCCGGCCAAAGCCGCTCGCCTTGCGGGCATAGTGCTCGACACGCTTCCGGTGTAGGCTGGGTGCCCACATGGCTTCGGTGACGCTTACCGCTATCGAAGGAATACCGATGGTCAAGGCGGGCGACGATCCCGCCGTTTTGATCGCGCAGGGTATCAAGCAGACGGGCCTCGAACTCCGGGACGGCGATATCGTTCTGGTTTGCCAGAAGATCGTCTCGAAGGCCGAGGGCCGGACGGTCCATCTCGGCGACGTCGAGCCTTCGCCGTTCGCGCGCAATTACGCCGCGCGATGGGACAAGGACCCGCGCCTGGTCGAGATCGTACTGCGCCAGACCAGCCGTATCGTGCGCAACGATAACGGCGTGCTTATCGTGGAAACCGGCCCCGGATGGGTATGCGCCAACGCCGGGGTGGACGAATCGAACACCCTCGACGACAACCGCGCGATCCTGCTCCCGCTCGACGCCGACGCCTCCGCGGCCGCAATACGCGCCGGCCTTCGGCGGCTGACCGGCGCCGAGGTCGCCATCGTCGTAACCGACACCTTCGGCCGTCCCTGGCGCGACGGGCTCACCGAAGTGTGTATCGGAATCGCCGGGATCAACCCGATGCTGGATCTGCGCGGAACCACCGACCTCGGCGGCCGCGAACTGCATCACACGGTCGTCGCCGTCGCCGACGAACTCGCAGCCGCAGGCGGCCTCCTGATGGAAAAAGCCGCAGCTATCCCGGCCGTGCACGTGCGAGGCTACAAATTCGAGCCATACGAAGGATCGGCCAAGGTCTTGATTCGTCCCCCGGAAGCGGATTTGTTTCGATAGGCGTTTAACCCGTGAATAAAGCAAAAGCGTACCAAATCGGCCCTGCGCCCGCGGCCGAACGAAACGAACCCGCGCGAGTGGTCGAGGCCGACCTTGCCGCAACCGAAGCCCGGCTTTCGAGCCTGCTCGATTCCAACGAGCGCCTTATCGCCGAAATCTGCCATTAGATCGGAA
>JAKAVX010000455.1 GCA_021827465.1 Deltaproteobacteria bacterium
GCATGTTCCTCCTCGTCCGCCGCGATCCTTTGTTGTACAGTGACGATTCGCGCCTGTAGAGAGGTCGTGGAGGAACCGGCGATTCCGAGCCGGGTCTCGGCCAGCGCGACGCGTTCGAGGCCGGGTTCGATTTCGGCGCGCCGCGCGCTGACCTCGTCAAGCAATCTTTGGGCCTCACCGACGCGTGCAAGGATCGCGTCCCGTTCATTCACCAGCATCTTCAGCCGCGCAAGATCGTCGGTCCTTGCGACCGCGTCGGGCCACGTTTCGACGAATGCACGGCTCTGCGTGGCAATCTGGTCCTCAAGCTCTTTGTGCCTCCTCTGGGCCGATTCTATCGCGACTTGTGCCTCGTCGCGCTGCCTCTCGGCTGCAGCCAGGTCAGTGATACGCTGCGCTTCGGTGGACTTGCGGTCGGCGAGATGGTCGGTGTTGCTGACATGAGCTTCGAACTCTGTGGCGTTTTCCTCACGCTCGACAAGCGGGATAGCCACAAGGACGGCCGCGTCATCGCTTAGATAGGTTGCGCGAATAGGCTGCCAGGTGGCCTCGCGCGTCGCGCGGGCGGCCACGATGGCGACGTCTGTAGGAACTTCGCCGGCCGCCTTGAGACGTGCAATTGCCGAGATCGCAACACCGTGCCGCTGCTGCTGCTCGCGCAACACCTCGACGTGCCTTGCGCTCTCTGCCTCAAGACCAGTGCGGCGGTCGATTTCGACTTGAATCGCCCCGGCGTCGGGACAGCGGAAATCTCGGAGCGCGTCGAGGCTCGAAAACTCAATCTTGTTGAGTCTGCGGGCGACCTCGTTGTCGATCGTCGTTAGCTGATCGTTTCGGGTTTTGACTTCGCTTATCAAGCGCGGGAGCCCTCTGAACTCGCTTGGCTCGATGCCGAACGGTTGGCTGAATCCGGCCGCCGCGCGCCGTTGCTGCCGTTCTTGAAGCGACTTGAGAGTGTTCTCGTGGTTTCTGACTTGGCCCCCTACAGCTTCAATCCGGGTGCGCAAAGAGAGTCCCTGTTGTATGAGCTGGCTCACCGCTTGGCGCGCCCGCGCGGGCGGCATGAGCGGTGCGAGATCGGCGGCCGGCGGCGCTCCAATATGTTCTCGCAGTTGCGAGAGTTTCGTTTCCTGCTCGATCAGCTCGGCGGTTCGCTTCGGGCGGTCGGCGCGCTCTCTAGCAACATGTACCGACTTTTCGGCGATGTTCCGAATCTCAGGCTCGGCGTCTAGCAGCTCTTGTGCGACCGTCATTGTGCCGAGATCCCGATCGAGTGCGGATCGATACTGTTCGGCCTCTCTGAGAGCCTCTCGCGCTGCGGCGCGCGCTTTGAGCGCCTCGCGAACGACAGAAGCGAAGTCCGACCTAAGTGCCGGAAGATCTGAATAGGATGCGATCTGGTGGTCGATGCCGTCGAGTTTGATCAGTAATGGTATAACCCGTTCGGCACGTTCGGCGGATGAGCGCCGCTGCTCAAGCTCTTTTCGAAGGTCCGTCAGGCGCTGGTGCTCTTCCCTCGCTGTCTGGACCTGCCTTCTCGCTGCCTCATAGGCATCAAGCGTGAGGGTTCCGGCCTTTACTGTCCTATCCGCGCCCTCAAACGCGTCGCGAGCTTTATAGAAATCGCGCCCGGCGGAGTAGCGCTGGCCAAAGAGCCGGTCGGCTTCGTCGCGGAGCGTGTCGATCGTCTTGACCAAATCGCGTAGTCCGCCGCCCGCTTCGACGATCAACCGCCCTATGTCACCCTGGGCTTCGAGCAGACGAGTGCCACCGTCGCGCAGCGAGTTGTGGTCGAGGCCGAACAGTGCGCCGAAACGGTCGCGTGTGGTGGCGCCCAGAATCAAGTCAATCATGGAATCGTCAACCGGATTTCCGTTTCCGTCGGTGAGCGTTCGCACCCGTCCCTTGCGGCGGCGCAGTACGATACGCCGACCGTCGGCGAGGCGCAGCGTCGCGCCGATTCGCATCTGGTCGTAGCCGAACATCTGACCGTACGGTGAAGTGACCGGGATTCCGAACAGAAAATCGAGAGTGGCGGCGAGGCAGGTGCTCTTGCCGGCCTCGTTTGGGCCGTAGATCACCGCAAGGCCCGGCGCGGCGTCCAGCGAGATGGAAAGCGTCTGATAGACGCCGTACTTCTCGATTACCAGCTCTTCGAAGCGCATTGATTCACTCTTTTGCGCCCACGATCAGCGCCGCGGATAGCCTCGCCGCACGCGCCAACGCCTCGTTGCGGATTCCCGCGAGAAACTCGCCAGCTCGCGCGCCGGCGGGCAGCTTTTGGCGCAGCTCGCCGAGCGTGCGGTCGAGAATTTCTGCGAAGGTGGGGTCGCTTCTTAACTCCTCGACGATCGCTTGGATTCGCCCTGAGATGGTGGGATCCGGGGCGGCTTGGTGTGGTGGCGCGGTGTCGATCTCAACCTTCTCGATCCATATTCGGTCGGATGCTGCAGCAGCGATCGTTTGGATCTCTTCGCCGAAGGCAACTTCCTGCGCGACAATCTCGTCATGAAGCGCGGCCGGGCCGCAAACCCTCAGGTGCAGCGCGAGACCGCGCCCGTCTGCGGCGTCCGCAGCGCGCAACAGAGTTTCGCGCGCCCGACTTCGGACTTCGTCCATGTCGGTACACGCGCTTATGTCGACCGTGGCGACTGACCAGCGGATGACATCCAGTGCGCGATGCACTGCTTCAACAACCCGGTTGCCGTCGACAGTGACTAGCATAGCGCCCTTCGGTCCGGTCTCGCGCACGTGGCGTCCCTGCAAATTGCCAGGGAAGACGATGTATGGATCGCGGCATACCATCTCGTGGGCGTGGACATGACCGAGTGCCCAATAGTCGTACCCGCGGTTCACCAAATCCTCCACGCTGCACGGCGCGTAAAGCGCGTGACCCTCGCGGCCGTCGCACGCGGTGTGCAACAATCCAATGTTGAAAAGTCCCGCGATGGGCGCGGGGTAATTGCGAGCGAAGTTCTCGGCAACGTCGCGCTGCGGGAAGCTACGCCCGTGGATCGCCACGCCCAAATCATCTAGCCGAACGGTCTCGGGCTCGCGGCGCGAGAGCACGCGCACGTTGTCGGCGAGCTCAAGCCGGCGCATAAAGGTATTCTCCGCGTCGTGATTGCCGAGCACGATGAAGACCGTGATGTCTGTTTCCTTCAGTCGGCGCATCCTGTCGGCGAAGAACAGCCCAGTACGGAAGTCCCGCCATTGTCCATCGAACAGGTCGCCGGCAAGGAGAACGAAGCGGCACTCTTCTTCCTTTGCGAGCGACACGAGATTGTCGAAGGCTTGACGTGACGCCTCGTCGATGCGCGCCGCGAATTCCGCTGACCTGCTGGCGAGCCCGAGTAGCGGGCTATCGATGTGAAGGTCCGCAGCGTGAACAAATCGGAATGGGGCCATATTTTCCTCCCGCGCGTGTCTTGATTAGGGGTCGAGGGTACGTGCTCTTTGAAGCGCACGCTTGGCTGACAACTTATAGTGTCGCTGCATATCGGAGAATCTCCTCGCACAAACGGCCAAGGCGCGCGCTTTTCTTTCCTTCGTCCCAAGCAAGGGCCAAGCTGGCCCCGATGTGCAGCGTGTTCTTTCGCAGATTACCCGCGTGAC
>JAKAVX010000456.1 GCA_021827465.1 Deltaproteobacteria bacterium
CTTGAAAACCGCCAGATGCTGATGCGGTTGATGCCGGAGCTTTTGCGCGAATGCCGGGTGCGAAGCGTCGAGCGCTACCCGGCGGATCTTCTCCAGAGCCTGACCGATCTCGCGCCCGAAGGCGTCGAAAATCCGACTATAGCGATGCTGACGCCGGGCCCGTACAACTCGGCGTTCTTAGAGCACGTGTTTCTCTCCCAGCGCATGGGTATCGAGCTGGTCGAGGGGCGCGATCTCGTGTGCGTGGACCACAAGCTCTACATGAAGACGGTTCACAAGCTGAAGCAGGTCCACGTTCTCTATCGCCGAATCGACGACGATTTTCTCGATCCGGTCGTGTTCCGGCCAGACTCGATGCTCGGAGTGCCTGGACTGACGGCGGCGATGCATGCCGGTTCGGTCGCGGTGGCCAACGGAATCGGGACCGGGGTCGCCGATGACAAGGCGGTGTTCGCCTACACGCCGCAAATGATCTGCTACTACCTCGGCGAACAACCCATCATCCCGATCGTCGAGACCTTCCTGCTGCGCGATCCCGACGTGCGCTCGAAGATTCTGCGCGATCTCGACCGATATGTCGTCAAACCGACCGGTGGATCGGGCGGCTACGGCGTCGTTATCGGGCCGCGGGCGAGCGACCGTGAGCTGGCCGAAGCGAGGGAGAAAATCGAACGCAATCCGGCCGGCTTCATCGCGCAACCGCTGGTCAACCTCTCGATGCATCCGACCCGGATTATCGGCGAAAACGGTGCACCGTCGCTCGTGCCGCGCCATGTAGATCTTCGCCCCTTCGTGCTGATGGGCGCAGAGTCGCGCGTGCTTGCCGGGGGACTCACTCGCGTGGCGCTGCGCGAGGGTTCGTTGATCGTAAACTCCTCGCAGGGCGGCGGCAGCAAGGATACCTGGGTGCTCAAAGGTCCATGTTGAGAAGGGTCGCAAGCCTTCTGTTCTGGACGGCGCGCAATCTGGAACGCGCCGAATGGCGCGCGCGGCTCGCCGACGTCAACTATCGTCTGCTGGTCGAGAGTCACGCGGGCTCGAACGAAGGATGGCTCCCGCTGCTCGCTATCACGGGCGATCGCGAGGAATTCAGCGCGCGCTATCCCTCGGCCGACGAGCAATCGGTGCTCGAGTTCTTCACTCTCGACGAGAAAAACCCGTCCTCGATACGAAGCTGTATCGGCTTTGCCCGCGAGAACTGCCGCGCCCTGCGCAACCATATCTCGTCCGAGATGTGGCTGGAGGTGAACACGCTCTACCTCGACGCGCAGCGATGGACGCTCGATATGTTTCACGAATACGGCGTCTATGAATTCTTCTTCGAGCTTCGCGAGCGCTTCTACCGCATTTCCGGCGTGGTGCAGAACACGACGCGCCGCGATCTCGGCTACGATTTTCTGACGATCGGCAGGATGCTCGAGGCGGCCGAGAACGTGACGCGCCTTCTCGACGTCAAGTACCATTTCCTGCTGCCGCATCCCAACGACGTCGGCTCCGCGCTCGACCTTTCGCAATGGGCGGCGGTTTTACGAAGCGCATCGGCGCTGGAAGCGTATATCGGCACCTACGGCAACGCGATCAAGATAGACAAGGTGGTGGAGTTTCTTCTCTTCGACGAGACGCTCCCGCGCGCCGCGCGCTTCTGCGTCGGCCAACTCGAAGCGGCGCTCGATCGCGCCGGCGCCGCCGGCCAGAGCGAAGGCGAAGCGGTGCCGGCGGCGCGGATGCTGGCGAAGCGCCTTCGCTCGGGTTCGGCCCGCGCGGTAATCGGCAACGGGTTGCACGAGTACCTGTTGGGAGTGCAGGAGGATTGCGCCAGGATCAGCGACGAAGTGTTCGCGAGGTACCTGCGCTTCGAGTGATTATGCGCTTCCGCGTACGACACGTAACCAAGTTTGCCTACCGGGAGCCCGCTTACGAGTCGCACAACGAGTTGAGGCTCAAGCCCCGCGAAAGCGCGCATCAGCATACCTTGGTTTTCCGGCTCGAAGTCACGCCGGCCGCGGCGATTATCGAGTACACGGACGCATTCGGAAACCAGGTTCACGCCGTGTCGGTGCACGAGGCGCATCGCGAACTCGAAGTGTCGGCCTACTCGCTCGTCGAGCGGACCGCGCCGCCCGCGATCGACGGATTGAAACATCCGTTCGGCGAGTTCCTGCAGAACGACAGCCTGCGCGCCCAGGAGCAATACGACTTCCTGAATGCGAGCCGTTACGTTCCATTCAGCGATCCGTTGAAGAAGCTGTTCTGGATGGTGCATCCGCGCATGGAAGAGCCGGTCGCCGAATATACGCGGCGAATCGTGGCGTGGGTTCGCGATCAATTCTCGTACGAGCCGGGAACGACCCATGTCCACTCGGACGTGAACGATATCCTTTCCACCGGTGCCGGCGTATGCCAGGACTTCGCGCATCTGACGATAGGAATTCTGAGACTCGCGGGAGTTCCGGCGCGGTACGTTTCAGGCTACCTGGCGCCGCGCGGCCGCACTCGCCCGCTCGGAGCGCAGGCGAGTCACGCGTGGATCGAAGCGCTGTTGCCGGAGGTGGGATGGGTCGGCTTCGATCCCACGCACGGATGCCCCACCGGCGACCATCATCTGCGCCTCGGCGTGGGCCGTGACTACGCAGACGTCCCGCCGCTGCGCGGCGTTTATCGCAGCGCGAGCATGAATCACTCGATGGGTGTGATGCTTGATATCGGCGAATCCGCCGAGCCCGACGCGGACCCGCAGGACCCCGGCGCAATTCAACAGTGATTGCGCCGCCCCAGACGCGACGCAATCATCTCCCGATACATTGCCTTCTCTTTGCTACTTGGCGGGATGGGCCTCGCCTGGTGCAGGCGCATGCGTGCTGCGAACCGCCCGCGGCGCATTCGCGGCGACCAGTTTCTGGCTTATCTCCGGCGTCCAGTAGTCCGGCTGATCAGCCCATAGATCGCGCAGATACGGCGCCACTTCGACACCGAAAAGCCTCGTGTTCTCGGCGCCCACTTTCTCGGGCAGATTCCCGATGTGCGGGGTGGCGATCAGTTGCCCGATGCGGAGATCCTTGATCAACTCGCGCAGGCGCTGCTGCACGCGCTTGGGCGTGCCCGCGATGATGTAGCCCTTTTCGTCGTACTCCCAGAAGCTCATCTCGCCCTTGCTCGCGCGGATCCGATCCTCGGGCGTGAGCTTGCTCTGGCCGATTTTCAGCTGCTCGCCCTGCGACTTGATCGAGCGAATCGTCGTGTATCCCGGCGGATTGAGAAAGCCCGGCGCGGGCGCCTGGTTGCGATGGAAGTAGCGAACCGCTTCGTAGTACTGCTTCTCCGCCTCCGCGTCGGTGTTGGCAACGCACACCACCTGGGTGAAGGCCATGCGATGCGGGTTCATCGTGCCGCCCTGTTTGTCAACGTACTCCCAGAACGCGTCGACCAGCGGTTTCGACGAGTACAGGCCCGAGAATGACAGGTGGCCGTAGCAGCAGTCTTCTTTTACAACCAGGTCCCAAGTTTCGACGCTGCCGCCGCCACCAGGCACCCAAATCGGAATCCGCTTCTGGATCGGGCGCGGCCAGATGTTCACGTAGCGCAGCTTGGTGTACTTGCCGTTAAACACGAAC
>JAKAVX010000457.1 GCA_021827465.1 Deltaproteobacteria bacterium
CTCCGTCGCGCCGTCGGCGGCGAGTGCAACCGTGGCTTCGAGGCCCGCTCCAATCGTGCCCGCCTGGCGCATCGCTTCGAGCACCTTGAGCGCCTCGGCGCGAAGTTCGAGCAGCCGTTCCCATCGTGAGTTGAGTTCAGCGTCGCTCCATTCGGGGCGCGCCTCGGCGAACTTCAGAAGATGCACGCTCGCGGCGTGCTCGCCCGGCATGTGCGAGTAAATCTCGTCGGCGGTGTACGGAATAAGCGGCGCGAGAATCCGCACCATCACGTCGAGCGTCAGGTAAAGCGCGGTCTGCGCCGAGCGCCGCTCGCGCGAACCCTCGCCCGAGCAATAGAGCCGGTCGCGCGCGACGTCGATATAGAGAGAGCTCAAATCGACCACCGCGAAGTTGAGAATCGTATGGTAAACCGCCTGGAAATCGTAGTTCTCGAAGGCGCGGCGCGTCTCGGTCTTGAGCTTTTCGGAGCGCGCCAGGATGAAGCGATCGAATTCGAGCATCTCCGCGTACGCGACTGAATTGCGCGCAGGATCGAAGTCGGCCAGATTTCCGAGCACGAAGCGGCAGGTGTTGCGAATCTTGCGATATGCCTCGGAAACCGCGCCGTAGATCGTCGGACCGAGGTTCATGTCGGACGAGTAATCCAGCGAGGCGTACACCAAGCGCATCACATCCGCGCCGAGCCGCTTGACCGCGTCGATTGCGTCCTCGGAATTGCCGAGCGACTTCGACATCTTGCGCCCCTGCTCGTCGAGCGTGAGCCCGTGGCTGATGACGTTGCGAAACGGAGCCTGCCCGCGATCGGCAACCGCGCACATCAGCGAGGACTGGAACCATCCGCGCGCCTGCTCGACCGCCTCGAGGTAGGCGTCGGCCGGCCATGAAAGCTCGGGCCGCTTGGCGAGCACGGCGGCCTGCGAGCTTCCCGAGTCGAACCATACGTCGAGCACGTCCTCTTCCTTGGTGAAGGAAGCGCCGCCGCACTCCGCGCACTTGATCGAGGGCGCCGCGAAGTCCTCCGCCGGGCGGACGAACCATGCGTCCGAACCTTCGCGCTCGAAAATCTCCTCGACCCGCTTCATCGTCGCGATATCGAGACTCACATGGCCGCATCCCGCGCATCGGAGCGCCGGAATCGGCACGCCCCACGCCCGCTGGCGGGAAAGACACCAGTCGGGACGGGTCTCGGTCATGTTGCGGATCCGATCGCGCGACCATCCCGGAAACCACCGTACCGCGTCGATCTGTTCGAGTATCCTGCGCCGCAAATCCTTATGGTCGACGCGCAGAAACCACTGTTCGGTGGCGCGGAAGATGAGTGGATTCTTGCATCGCCAGCAATGCGGATAGCTGTGCTTGAAGTTCTCGTGATGGAGCAGCGCGCCGCGTTTTTCCAGCTCGGCGACGATAGCGGGATTCGCCTTGAACACGTTCGTTCCCGCCCATTGTCCCGCCTCCGCGGTGAAGACGCCGTCGCCGCCAACGGGCGTCAGCGGCTTCAACTGATACAGATTGCCGACCACGAAATCTTCGTAGCCGTGGCCGGGCGCGGTATGGACCAGCCCGGTGCCGGCGTCGGCGGTCACGTGCTCGCCATACATCAGCTTGACATCGCGCTCGGCAAACGGATGACGGAAGATGTCCTTGCCGTCGAGCGCCTTGAGCGCCTGGCGCGAAAGCGCAATCCGTTTTTCGACCTGGAGCCCGCACGCCTTCTCGACATCGTCGGCCAGCCGCGCGGCCACGATGTAATAGCGCTCGCCGGCCTTGAGCGCGACGTACTCGAACGTCTCGTTGAGGCAGATGCCGAGGTTGGCGGGCAGCGTCCACGGAGTCGTGGTCCAGATGACTGCGAAGAGCCGTCCCGCGCGATGGGCCGTGGAAAGCTCGGCGCCGTCGGACGCCTCTGCCGCAAGCCGGGCCGCGTTGGGCACGTTGGCGTTGAGCGCGAAGGCGACGTAAATCGACGGCGATTCGTGCTCTGAGTACTCGACTTCGGCCTCGGCCAGCGCGGTCCGGCATCCGAAGCACCAATGCACCGGGCGAAGCCCGCGATAGACGTACCCTTCCTCGACTAGTCGGCGCAGCACGCCGATCTCAGCCGCGTCATACCCGGGCGCGAAGGTCAGATACGGATGCTCCCAGTCGCCGATCACGCCGAGGCGACGGAAATCCGAGCGCTGGATATCGACCCACTTCTGCGCGTAGTCGCGGCAGAGCCGTCTCAGTTCGAGCTTCGGGATGGTGCGGGCGCGCGCGCCGAGGTCGCGGGTCACGCGATGCTCGATCGGCATCCCATGGCAGTCCCATCCGGGGACGAACGGCGTGCGGAACCCGAGCATCGAGCGCGACCGCACGACGAAGTCCTTGAGTATCTTGTTGAGCGCGGTTCCCAGATGGACCCGCCCGTTAGCGTAGGGCGGACCGTCGTGGAGCACCCACAACGGATCGTTCCTGCGCGCCTCGATCAGGCGCGCGTAGATGTCCATCTCGTCCCATTTCTTGAGTAGCTCCGGCTCCCGCTTGGGCAGATTCGCCTTCATCGGGAAGTCGGTCTTGGGAAGCTTCAGTGTCGATTTGTAGTCGCTTTCGGCCACGGATGTGATTCGGCGCGCGGATAAACGGCGCACCGCTTTCTCAAGTCAAAATTTCCTTGCGCACAGAATAACTTAGCGTGGAGTCATTCGCGAGTACGGATCGGCCGCGTCGGCCGAATGCTAGCATGGCGCGCCGCTATCGTTAATCGCGACTTTCATCGCCGCTTCTGGAGCGGATCGCGAAGAAACGCTATTTGAAAAGGAGTGGCGCGGACCGTATTATTCAGCCACAAATTTACCGGCTGTTATCCGAATTATGGCACTCAGGAAAGTCACGCTCTTCGATAAACCCGGCGACGCGGTTCAGCCCGTGGACGAGGAAGGACAGGCGAAGCCGTGTGTGCTCGGCGTCAGATGGGTCAATCCAGACACCTTCGAGACCATTCGCGTTCGCGGCGGCGTTCGTACGGGTCCGAATAACGAGCTGCTCAAGAAAATCGAGCCCACACTCGATTTGAGCCCGTTCGCGATCGACAACCTCGGCAAGGCTGCCCTTAAGGTCAAAAAATGAGCGAGGGCGCGGGCGCTCTGGCCGGCCTCAGGGTGCTCGATCTGAGCACCTGCCGGGGACATCTTGCGGCCCGGCTTCTCGCCGATCTCGGCGCCGACGTTATCAAGGTCGAGCCGCCCGCGGGCGACGCGGCGCGCCGGATCGGTCCGTTCGTTGACGGCCGGCCGCATCGCGACCGAAGCCTGTTTTTCTGGTTCTACAATCTGAACAAGCGCTCGCTGACGCTCGATATCGAAAACCCGCGGGGACGCGAGCTTCTGCTCGGCCTGGCGCGCGCCGCCGACATTGTCGTTGAGAGCTTCGCGCCGGGCGAGATGGCGCGGATGGGCCTTGGATGGGATGAGCTTCATCGCCTGAATCCGGCGCTCGTGATGCTCTCGCTCGCGCCGTTCGGGCAGAGCGGGCCATATCGCGATTTCGAGGCGGACGACACGGTTCTGACCGCGCTTTCCGGGATGCTCTACGTCAACGGCTATCCTGGCCGGCAGC
>JAKAVX010000458.1 GCA_021827465.1 Deltaproteobacteria bacterium
TTCCGATCTCTCGCGACGACCTGCTATTTGCCGGGACCCGACACGCCCGAGCGCGAGTGCTGGTATATCAACATGGGCGCGGTCGATCGGAGCTTCTTCGCGACCGCGGCGATGGTGCGCGCATCTCAGTAGGATTCGGTTTCGCAGTGCTCTGCGCGCACGAATCGAGCGCCGTTGCGCGCGAAGGGCCGGGCGCTGGAACTTGAGCGACGGCAAATCCCGCTTTTCCAGCAGGCCCATCGTATGACGGTAGCCGTCCTCGGATCGCTTCCCTGTACGATTTCCAGCCGAGCATCGAGATCCGTTCGAGCCGGGGCTCGCTCAGCAAATCGACCTGAGGGCGCAGATGGCGAATCCGCACGTCGCTGCCGATCGTTCCCGCCCGCATCAGCCGCCCGACGATGTTGGGAGCGATCGCGAGCAATTCCTCGCCCGGCTGCGCGCGCTCTCCGACCTCGACGGTGCGCTTGCCGGCGATCCCCGAGGCGAGGGCCACGACCGGTTCTTCGTTCGTCAGGCGCTAGATCGCAGTAGCCCGCGCGTTGCTGGGAAAAATAAAGGGAGCGGATACCCGCTCCCTTCGATTCAATCTGATACTCCCGCGCGCCTTACTTGATCGCGAGCGCGTTGGGCGGCGAGCCGACCCCGCCCGGAATATGGAGCGGCGCCGAAGTGATGAAGAATTCGTAGCGATTGTCCGCCGCGCAATCCTCGGCCAGCGCTTCGAGGTTCCACATCTCGCCGATCGGCATCCCGAAGAACGCAAGCAGATGGAAGTGCAGGAAATCCTCGCCTTCGTCCTTCGGCAGCGGCTCCAGCGCGGGCGAGTCGGAGGCGATCGCCGCGATATTGTTGTCCCATAGCCATTGCGCGGTGCGCGCGGTGCCCTCGATTCCCGGCACGATCGTCTCTCGCGCGAGTTCCTCTTTCACTTCCGGGCTCGTGCCGAGATAGAACTCGGTCCATCCGATCCGGATCAGCAAAATGTCGCCCGGGCGAAGCTCGGTTCCCTGCTCGGCGAGCGTCTCCTGCAGCTCCTCCAGCGGAATCGTCGTCGGTTTAAGGAAATCGATTTCCTTGCCGATACGCTGATGGTAGCGGCCGATATCCGCAAGCACTCCCCGTCCCGCGATTCCGCGCCGCGCGAGGTTGTCGATTCCGAGCCGGGTGCCGCCGCGCCCGGTGATCTCCTCGTCCGGGATCCCGTTGTACGCGCCGAACATCGGATGCTTCACGTGGGCGAGCGCGTCCCATTGCGATGACGCCTGCGGGTAGAAGTTGTCGAGGTAGTCGTCGAGGACGAATTCCATCGGCGCGGGAAATATCTTGACGGTGTGCCGATGGGCTCCGCGGGTGAAGAGGGGAGGATCGGGAATCGTGATCGGCAGATTGAGCGCAAAGACCTTGCCGCTTCGAACCGACTGTACCGCGGCGCGCACCCGCGCGGGCGTCAGCAGATTGACGGTTCCTATTTCGTCGCTGTCGCCGAACACACCCCATGCGGCTCCGGCCGGTGCGCCGGGCCGTACAGGCAGTTCCTCGTAGCGGGGAAGCCTCGGTCCCTGCGGCTCGGCGGGGCGGCGCGCCGCAGCGCGGCGCGGCGCGGCCTTTTTCGCCGCAGGTTTCCGCGCGGGCTTCGCGGCTTTGGGCGCGGCCTTCGGTGCAGCTTTCGGCGCGGCCTTTACGGCTTTCGCCTTTACTTTCGGCTTGGCTTTGAGTTTTACGGGCTTGGCGGCGGCCTTGGACTTGGGCGCCGGCTTCTTTTTGGCTTTTGGGGCGGGTTTTCTGGCTTTGGCTTTAGCCACCAGCGTTTCCTCCTTCAAGAGGTCAATCCTCTCATACCAAGGCGCCCAACAATCGCAAAGAGCGCCCGCCTTAAATCGCAACTTCGAGCGCTCCGATGCTCGCCCGCGCTTTCCTGCCCTCGCCGACGTCGGGAGAGGGCGGCGCGAGCTTGGCGAGGGCCGGGTGAGGGACCGCAGCCTGAATATGGTCGGCGATACGCTGCAACACCGCCTCGATGTCGTCCGTCAGCTCGCTGTTCCAGATTCGCCGAATCCACTCGACCACTGGGATGACCCTCAAGGCGCATCATACGCTGCGGAACGCGCAAGCTGCGTCACCTGCCGCCACGGTGAAGAGTGCTCGCTTCCGCTTCCTCCCCGCTTGAGAGCTAAAGCTCTCAATGATAACTTGTGGTCTTTGCTCCTTGCTCCCAGCGTGGGGCTAAACCCGTAAGGAGGACATACAGCGCGTGAGGCGCTACGAAACCATCTTTATTCTGCGCCCGGACCTGGGCGAAACTCAGCTTCAGCAAGCCGTCAAACGCTTCGAAGGTATCGTCACCGGCGGCGGCGAACTGATCGAAACCGACGAGTGGGGTTTCCGCGACCTTGCCTACCATATCAAGGGCGAGCGCCGCGGCTATTACGTCCGGCTCGACTACGCGGCCGAAACCGCCGTCATGAACGAGGTCGAGCGCAATCTCAAACTCCATGATGCCGTCCTGCGTTTCCTCTCGGTCCTGGTCGATCAGGAAGCCGACGTCGCCAAGGCCCGCGAGGACGTAGAGGCGCGCAAGCGCCGTATCGCCGAGGCCAGGGCCGCCGCCGAAGCGCGCGCCCAGCAGCGTGCCGCCGCCGCGGCCGAGGCCGAGCAGCATGCGCACGAAGAGCGTGCCCACGAAGAGCATGCCCACGAAGAGCATGCGCACGAAGAGCATGCCCATGAGCACGATGCCGCGCCCTCGGAGCCGGCTGCCGAAGCCCCCTCTGGCAAGACGCAATCCGAACCCGAGAGTGGCGGGGAACAGAATTGAGGTTTGGGGCCGAGTGGTGGGCGAACCCGAGGTTCGCATCACGCCGCGCGGCACGGTCGTCATGCGCCTCAGCGTCGACTGCGCGTCTCGCCCCGGCGAGAAACTCGCGCTTGCGGTCGTGATGACCGGAGATGAGGCGCGCCGCCTGGGTGCCGAAATAAGGCCCCGCGACGAGCTCAGGGCCACTGGAAGCCTGCGCGCGGTCGCCCGCCGGCTCCCGTCGGGCCTGTCCGAGACCGTTTTGGAAGTGGTTGCTGACGCAATAGAGCGGAAAAAATAAAGTCTTTCGCATCCGCTGCAAGCCCGAATTCGGGCGAGTCTCAAGGGCTTACGGATGCTATGATTTGGTGGAATCGACAATGGCTGAAGACGAAAAGACGGAACACGGCGGCGACGCCGAGCGCGAGTACCACGGCGGCCATGGCCGCTCTCCGCGCGGCCCGCGTGGCGAAGGCGAACGCGGCGGCGACCGGGGTGGGATGCGCCGGCGCGGGGTGGGGCGGCGCAAGGTGTGCCGCTTCTGCGCCGACAAGTCGCTCAAGGTTGATTACAAAGACGTGCGCACGCTTCAGACGTTTATTACCGAGGGCGGCAAGATAGTTCCGAGCCGCACCTCGGGTAATTGCGCAAAGCATCAGCGCCAGCTCGCGATGGCGATCAAGCGGTCGCGGGTGCTCGCGCTGCTTCCGTTCTCGACCCTGGGGGTCTGAAGGCCAACAAGCCGTGACGCGCCAGGCAATAATCGGGATGGTCAGGGCGGCGGCGCTCTCGG
>JAKAVX010000459.1 GCA_021827465.1 Deltaproteobacteria bacterium
CATTGAGCCGCGCCGCAATCGCGCGAGGTGAATGCCCATTGACGTACATCTCAAAGATGCGCCGCACGACGGCAGCTTGAGCCTCGTCAATCTCGATCCGCCCCGTGCCCGACAGGGCGGCCGGAACATACCCGTAACTGCGGCCGCCTGCCGACTTCCCGGTGCGTGCGAGGCCCTCGAGGCCGCGGCGCGTGCGCCGTCCGATCTCCTTGCGATAGGCAGTTGCCATCGCCCCGCCGACCGCGCCCATGATCTCCGCCGATTCATGCCGCGTGTCGAGATCGTGCGTCACGACCGCAATGCCCAAATCGGCCAGCTCGGCGAGCCGGGGTGCCTGCTCGGCAAGATTGCGCCAAAGCCGCGAGGTGTCTTCGGCGACGATCACATCGAACTCGTGCTGGCGAGCCGCAGCGAGCAACTTCTGATACCCGGGACGTTGAGCGGTACCGCCGGAGATCGCCGCATCGCTGAAGCGTGCAACGACCGGGATGCCCTCGCGCTCGGCGATCCGCTCACACACGCGGTACTGATCCTCGGAGCTCGCCTCGGACTGCTTCTCGGTTGAGAATCGAGCGTATAGAGCGGCTTTCATGAGGTTAGCCCTCACAGTCCGGGCGCGAGCATGGGCAACGTCGCCGAGCATATTCCCCGGACCGCAGGCGTTCGGTGTACTTTTTTGGCGACGCGAATTTGAGCTGCCGGTGAGCGTTCCCACAAGCGACGCAGCACCATTGGCGCGTCCCCCGCTCGCCGTCAAAAAACCACTTGCCGCACAGCGGGTTGGCACACTGCTTGACGCGGCGCTGGAACGGGTTAGCTCCGCCATCGACTGAGCGCAGCAGATCGCGCGCCTGCGCCAGTGAAAGCGCAGCGAGAGCCGACGCGGGGCCGCTGAGCAATCTCGGTTCAAGCACCACGCGGCCGTCCGACTGCACGCGATATTCGGCGCCCTTGACCTGCACCTGCTCGATCATCTGCTCTACGAGCACAGCGTCCCATTTGGCAAGCAGGCGCCCAGCCGTCTCGGCCCCAGCGGCACTGTCGGCCGCAATCGCAGCAGCATCTTCTGCCGATGGCCGCCAGCCCTGGATGGGCAGAACCCCGCGCCGCCGCTGCGCCTGCACTCGCGCCGTCGGATCTCGCGCCTCATCGTTCAGCGCGGCCAGCAATTCGAGGACGTGCGCCCGGGCGGCAAGAAGGGCAGCGGCCTTTGCGGCACCTTGCCGTTCGGCGACGAAGCGCGCCTTCGCTCTGCGGACCAGGTGCTCGCCGCTCTGCCGCTTCGCTAACTTCTTCCTCACGTAAATGCCCCGTGGTAGCCGTTATGCGTCCTATCCTACCATACCTCACGCTTAGTTCAATACTTATCGGTTAGCGCGATGAAAGAAACTCCTGCTCAGCCAAAGGCCGGCCGCCTGTACACGGCAGCAGATGCCGCCAGAGTGAGTGGACTTTCGTATTTCCATATTCGGCACCTTGCCCGATCCGGGATTGCGCCGGTTGCGGCAGTCGTCGGGCGTGGTGCGCCGCTGTTCGATGTCGCCGGGATCGAGTGGCTCCGGGCGCGACGCCGGGCTCGAGGGTCCGCAGCGGCTTGATCGCATGGCTCCCGTAATCGAAAAGTACGGCGCGCTCATTGACCTCGTGGTCGAGGCGCTCGTGCGTGAGATGCAGCAGGAGCCGAAAACGGAACCGCCCGAGACGTCGGCAAACGTTCGGGCGGCGAATCGACAATTTGAGTTTCTTGGACATGGCGAGTCTATCGCAATCATTCAGTAGTCCGCAAATCACCACGCGCGAGCCGTCCGCCGCCGCTGTTTTTTTGGCCGGACTCCCCGATCACCACCGCGGCCGCGTGCTGACCTCGGGCAGCGTCGTCGACTGTCATAGATACAAGCCGCGCGCGATCCGCGAGCGCCTGCGCGGCGAGCGACTCGCTCATGCATGGCGGGCGGCCCTGTGAGCGCGTTTGTCGAGCTGTCTCCAATCGGCCGCCGAGGCTACCGTCTCAAAAAAACCCTGGCGCTGCGCGCGATCACTCCGTCCATCGCCGAGGCGGAACGTCAGCGGCTGCTCGGCGCCGGTCATAACTGTTGGTACTGCTCGCAGCCAGCACCTGCAGATTCCACGCTGTTTGTTTGCAGGATGCGCGAGCGACCTGTTGGCCTGTTGGTCTGCCCGGACTGTCTGCCGAGAGCGCGCGAATGGCGTCCAGGAATTCAGATTCTATTGTTCCAGCCACGGGAGACGGGGAGAGGCACCCATGCTTGACTTCGCCCTGCACTACGCTGCTCGCGGATGGCCCGTGTTCCCGCTCGCCGGAAAAGTTCCTGCGATCCCGCGCGAGCGAGGTGGTCGCGGCTGTCATGACGCAACACTTGACTTAACACGCATCGAGGAATGGTGGCGCGAATATCCAGACGCCAACATCGGCATCGCCACCGGGCGGCGCTCGGGGCTGCTCGTGGTGGACGTTGACCCGCGGCATAACGCCAAGTGGCTCGATTCGCTGCACGCGCTCGAATTGCCGCCGACCTTCACGGTGAAAACGTGGTCGGGCGGCTGGCATCTGTACTTCCGATTCTCCGGCGATGAGCGCATCAGCATCGGCACGGACCTCCTGCCCGGTATCGACTGGCGCGGCAATGGTGGTTACGTCGTTGGCGCCGGCTCAACCGTGAATGGCACATCATACGAAATCGGGAAGAATCTCCCCATCGCGCAAGCGCCGGACTCGCTCCTCGAGCGCATCCTCGCGAAGCGCAACCGACCGCGACCAGCACCGGACGCGAACGGCCACATGGTCATCACCAACGGGCAGCGGAACGCGACGCTGTTTGCGCTCGCCTGTCTGCTGCGGCGATTCGGACTCGAATACAACGCCATCCTCGAATCGCTACGCGCGACCAACGCCGATCACTGTAACCCGCAGATGGAAGACGAGGAGCTGCGGCAGATCGCGGCAAGCGCCATGAGGTACGCACCGAGGACCGGCCGGAGGGAAACGAAGTGAACGCGAACGCTTTGCCTGAAATCCCCGCGCTCGCGCCCGGACCGCAGATCGAGACACCGAATCCCGAGCAGGTCGATCTTTCTGAGGATGGCATCGCGCTGGCGTTCGCATCACGTTATGCGCACACAGCGCGGTACTGTCACACCACCGGCGCGTGGTTCACACGCACCGAGACCCGCTGGCGGCGCGATAACTCCCTCCTCGCATTCGCATGGGCGCGCGATTTGTGCCGAGAGGCGAACCGTGCCGGCCTCGCAACGCTCAAAAAGACCGCGACGGCAGCCGCGGTGGAACGTGCGGCCCGCGCTGATCGGCGCCTGGCGGTCACGGCAGAGATATGGGACCGCGATCCGATGCTGCTGGGCACCCCTGGCGGAATCGTAGACCTGCGCACGGGCGAGCTCCGGGCCGCGCGATCCGAGGACTATCTCACGAAGGAGACGGCCGTCGCGCCTGGAAGTAGCGCGGAACCGGCGGCGTGGCTGCGATTCCTCGAGGAGGCAACGAAGAGCGATCACAGCCTCATCCGTTTTCTGCAGCAGATCGCCGGCTACAGTCTCACCGGAGACGTC
>JAKAVX010000460.1 GCA_021827465.1 Deltaproteobacteria bacterium
TCTTTGCCCGGATGTCCCGCGGCCGGGAACGCCAGCTCGGCGCCCTCCGAACGGCCGATCCAATTTCGCTGCATCAGCTTTATCGGCTCGGGCCAGTCGATACCGTCGAGGTCTTCGAGCAGGCGATCGGCGTAGGCGGTCATCCTGATATACCACTGCTCGAGGTCCTTCTTGCTGACGGGAGTATCGGTATGCCGCCAGCAGCATCCGTTGACCACCTGCTCGTTGGCCAGGATCGTGCGGCACCGCTCGCACCACCACTGCGAGCCGAGCGCGCGATAGGCGAGCCCGCGCTTGTAAAGCAGCAGGAAGAACCACTGTGTCCACTTGTAGTACTCGGGCGCGGAGGAGTTTATCTCGCGCGTCCAGTCGTAAGCGCATCCTGAAATCTTCAACTGACGCTTGAAGTTTACCGCGTACCGCGGAACCGTCTCGGTAGGATGCGACTGCTTGAGCAGCGCTTCGTTCTCGGCCGGAAGTCCGAACGCGTCCCATCCCATCGCGTGCAGCACGTTGAAGCCCGCCATCCGCTTATACCGGCCGACGACGTCGCACGGAACGTAGTTGTGCAGATGGCCGACCGAGAGGCCCGCGCCGGAAGGGTACGGGAACATCTCGAGCACGTAGAACTTGGGCCGGGCGGGAGCGTCCCGGGTCAGATAGAGATTGCTCCGCTCCCAGTCCTGCTGCCACTTGGGTTCGATCGTTTTCGGGTCGTAGCGTTCGTCCATTTCTCAAGTCGCCTGATGCGCGGCCGGCTCCCGCCGCCGAGTCGAGTTTAGCGTGCGACGGAGAGCGCTCCAACCGGCCTCGAGTCGTGCCGCGTTCGCCGCGAAAATGAGCCCGAGGGCCGAAAAACAGCGTCGTCGTTTTTACTTGACCGAACGGTATGGCGCGGGCTATTCGCTAGAGAAACTAACGAGTGGTAGACGCCGCCGTGAACCAACAGGTTTCCATCGTTAGCGACAGCAGTGTCGATCTGCGCCATGACGAGCTTGGGCGCGCCGGTATCGAGATAGCACCGCTGCAGGTCGCCTTCTCCACCGAATTCTTCCGTGACGACGCGCTCCCGCGCTCCGACTTCTATGCGCGCCTCAAAACCGAGCCCCGGCTGCCGACGATAGCGGCCGCGATGCCGGCGGACTTTCTCGCCGCGTATCGCAAGGCGCACGAGCGCGCCGAAAAGGTGCTCTGCCTCATCAACCCGTTCGAGTCGTGCTCGACCTACACGGCCGCGTATTCGGCGGCGGTGGTCGCCAAGCGCGATCACAAAATCGAAGTCGAGGTGATGAACACGGGCAGGGCGCTGACCGGCCTTGGCGCGATTTGTTTGAGCGCGTCCGAGATGGCGCTTCGGGGAGCGTCGCTCGCCGAGATCGTCGCTGCGATCGAAGAGGCGACCGCGCACGTCAACAGCTATTACGCGCCGGCCACCAACGAATACCTCGAACGCGACGGCCGTATCTCGCTCTACGAGATGAACGTCGGGCCGCTTGCCGGGATGCTGCCGCTCATCCGCGTATGGGGCCGCGTCGCGGTCGTCGGCAAGGCAAAGACGCAGGCCGAAAACGTCGCGCGGATGCTCGATCTCGCGGAACAGGAACTCGCCGGCGCAGAGGCGACCGTGAGCATCACGCACGGCGCAAATCCTGCCGGCGCCGAGGCGCTTGCGGCGAAGGCGCGCGAGCATCTTCGATGCGGCCGGCTTCTGATTGCCGAACTCGGGCCTTCGGCGGGCGCGTACTGCGGCGAAGGCACCGTCGGACTCGGCTTCTGTCCGAACCTGCAGAAACTACACTGAGGAGCGTCGGCATGAAATTCGGAATCTTCTATGAACATTCGGTCGCGAAGCCGTGGAGCCGCCAATCCGAGCTGCGTGCCTACGAGCAGGCGCTCGAACAGATCGAGCTTGCCGACGAACTTGGCTTCGACCAGGTCTGGGAAGTCGAGCATCACTTCCTCGAAGAGTATTCGCATTCCTCCGCGCCCGAGGTTTTTCTTGCCGCCGCCGCGGCGCGCACCAAGCGAATCCATATCGGGCAGGGAATCGCGGTATGCCTGCCGCCGATGAACCATCCGGCGCGAATCGCCGAGCGGGCCGCCGCGCTCGATCTGATCTCGGGCGGACGGCTCGAATTCGGCACCGGCCGCTCGGCGACCTGGACCGAGGTCGGCGCGTTCGGAATCGATCCCGACTCGACCAAGGAAATGTGGGACGAGGTCATCCGGGCGATCCCGAAGATGTGGACTGAGGAAGAATTCGAATGGCACGGGAAGTACTTCTCGATGCCGCCGCGAAACGTCCTGCCCAAACCCATCCAGGACCCGCATCCTCCCATGTGGGTCGCGGTCTCGTCGCCGGAAACAGCGGTGCAGGCAGCGGAGCGGGGAATCGGGATGCTTGGCGTGACGCTCGGGACGCCCGCCGATTACAAGCGGCTGGTCGCCGACTATCGCCGCATCATCAGGAACTGCGATCCGGTCGGAAAATTCGTCAACAACCAGGTCAACGCCGCGAGCTGGCTCTACTGCGGCGAGGATCCCTACGAGGCCAAGGCGGTGGGCGGCGCCGCAGCGTTCCAGTTCTTCCAGTCCGCCGCGCATCTGCTCGGCCTCGGCGGAATCTACCCGTCGCACGCCTATACAGCGCAGGCCAACGCGACCGCGCTGCTAAGCCAGGCGGAGATATTCTCGCTGCGCGAGGGCTTTCCGGTCGGCTCGCCCGAGGAGATCATCGAGAACTTGCGCTACTGGGAAGAGGTCGGCGTCGAGCGGGTCGTGATGCTGATCAACTACGACCAGGCGATCCCGCAGGAGAAGGTGCTCGCGAGCCTGGAGCGGTTCGCGAAGCATGTGATGCCGGAATTCACGGACGAAAAGGCGGCCGAACGGCGCGAAAAGGCGCGCACCTCGGGCGATCGCGGTCCCGAAGCGCCCCCGATGGCGACCTGAACACGCGCCGCGCAACTTTCGCGCGCCATTTCGATAGGAGCAGCAACGTGCCCGATCCTGGAAGAGCGAGCCACGAAAGCTTTCTGGTGAAATTGCCGGCCGAGCGGATCGATTATCCCGCGCTGCCGTGGAAGTGCGCCGGCGCAACGATGCTGAACGTGTATTTCGAGGTGCGCAAGGAAGTCCTGCTCGATCGCCTGCCGCCCGAGTTCTGCAGAACCTCGCCCGCCTATTGCCGGCTGTTCGTCATCGATCATCCCGAAAGCCCTGTCGGGCCGTTTCGCGAAGCGACGCTTGCGCTGGGATGCCGGCTCAACATGATGCCGGCCGCGTTCGTCGCGGCTTCCATCACCGACAATCCAAGAGCGCTCGCTGCGGGAATTTGCGAGCGCGGGTATCCGAACACGCTCGGCGGGATCGAGTTCGAATCGGGCCCGAGCGGCGCGCGCGCGTCGATAAGCGACGCCAAGGGGCCGCTGGTCGAAGTCGTGATGCCGGCGCTTCAGACTATAGAGCCGAGCCGGCTCGCCTACGATCACGTCGACGCGATCAAGACGGTTGAGTCCGAAGGGGCCGCGCGCGGCGAGCTTGTGGTTACGGCGCGAGAGCTTGCGATCGAACGCGCCGCAATC
>JAKAVX010000461.1 GCA_021827465.1 Deltaproteobacteria bacterium
GCGCAAATTTGCGCACTTACCCAACCCGAGGCCGCCCAAGACCTCAGCGTGAGCCGGCGTACCGTCCAAGCCGCCCGCAAAGTGCTCGACCGCGGCGCGCCGGAACTCGTGGCCGCGGTGGAGCGCTAACGGATTATTCGCCGCAGGAACCGCGCGGCCCATACCCTCAGCTTGGTACTGCACGCGAGGCGAGCGCCGCTCTGAAGCCACTACAGACGGTTGGAATGGCAACCGGCCCGGCGGAATAGACCAGCGTTGCGCGTGCGATAGATTTGCGAACGGCGCGAGGCCGCGAGGGGATAGAAGGCGGAAAGCGCCGTTTTCCAGCCTCGCCGCGACCCACGGAACCGCCAGAATCGAACCAACTTTGCATGACCAACGTATTTCCAATCCGTGGCTCTACGTAACCGAGCAACAGCGTCAATGACTTACGCGCACCGTCTAATGACTTTCTAACGTCACGCTCGGCGCTGCCGACTGCCGCAAGGTAAGGCACGCGCGCAATCGACGGCCACCGCCCGAGGCTACGCCAAGCCGGCCGGCGAGAGCACCGCGCAAGTAGAGCGCGAGGCGAGCGGTGATGTTCGCTCACGCTCGGCCAAGTCCCGCAGCGGTTCAGGCCGGCCGATATCTTCGACGGCGCCGCGCTCGAAGGGGGAGCGTCACTGACCGCAGCTAATCTGCAATTGTCGTAATTGTCGTATGCGTGCGCGAGGAGAAAAGGCGAATTCCCCCCTTTTCTATATAACTCCCCACGTGCGCATACGACATTCACGACATTTTACCGATTCGCGGCGTTTGCCCGCCGCTCGGCCGCGGATTCGGCGATCCGCTCCCGAGCGATAGCTCGCCGCTGGCGCTCTTGTTCGGCGAGGGTCGCGAATCGCTCTTGCAACCGAGGGTTAACGGCAAAGCGAGTCGGCTGCGCCTTCTGGTAGCCATCATCAGTCTCCGCGATCCATCCGAGGTCGGCCAGGAAGCGCAGGGCAACGGCCTGGATGCCTTCGTCGGCGGACTTGAAGGCTGCGACCAGTCGGATTAGATCGCGGCGCTGAAGGCCTTTGGCGTTGTCCTGCGGGCTTCGTGCGAGGATGAAGCGAGCGATGCTGCGCGCCAATTCGTAGCCTTCGCTCCCGCCTCGCCGGCCGACGTAGAGCGCGAGTGCGTGCTGGCTGGCGCGGCGCAGGAATCGCAGCGCCGTCTCGAGTGCCTCAAGCGCCACGGGGAATGCGGCAGGGTCGCGTGCCACAGGTTCCGGCTCGTTCACGACTTGGGCACAGTGGAAAATCAGCGCAAGGCGCAGCGCGAGGGTCGGATATTTTGCGATATGCGCCTCGAGCGCCGAGTCGAGGCTGCCGAGAGCTTCCTGCAACGCCATGTTCTCGCTACGCCACGAGCGGAAGCGTTCCGCCGCCGCGAGCGAAAGCTGAACGACGCCACCGTGCGCGCGGGGTTGCAGCACATAGAGCCTGCGGAGAGTCTCGGCGTAGCGCTCGCGCCGGGCTTCGATCTCTCCGCGCGGCGGTTCATCGGTCACGATTTCCTGACGGCGGGCGAGGCCAATGACGAAGCGTTGAATGAGGCCATCCTCCGGCAGGTTGCGGCTCAACCGGCGCATGGCGGCGGGGGTGGTTGCGGTGAGGATCGAAACGCCCCAGTTCGGCACAAATAATGTGCCGCGCTTGATTCGTTCGATGCTGTGCGGGCCGCCGTCGTAGAGGCGCAGCCACTCGCCACGGTCGCGGCCGATGCCGCCGCTTCTGTACTGATCCATCGCGCCGATCCAACTATCGAACTCATCGGAGGCAACGATCACGCCGCGCTGGTTGTCGACAAGTACCTCCGAGAGCGCCTCAAGGGTCGCGTCGGCCACGATTACACGAGGTCGCGGCGGCGTCTTCGGCTCATCCTCGGGCAGCCCCGCAACCTCCGCGCGCCATGCGTCGTCGAGTTCTTTGTGCAGTCTCCAAAGCGGTGCAAGCATCTCGCGCTGGCCCGGGGTCTTGCCGCTGCCTGGCGCGCCGACGACAAGGCCCCAAAGGCGCGGCTGCGCGAACCAGTTTGAGCGTGAGGCACCGCAGAGCTGGATCTGATCGGGGATTGCGGCAGCGGCTGCGACCACAGCGGCGAGCAATGTAATCGTCGGGTCGATGCCGGTTTGCTCCGAATAAAGCAGCGGGTACGCGGAGAGTTCCGGCGTTAGGTCGGATGCTGTAAACGATGATGCGGAAAGTTCCGCGAGCACGTTGACAGGCTCGGGCCATTCGGAAAACGCGCGTCGTTCGTCCAGGCGGTCTGTCGGTTCTCCGGCCGCTTCTCCGGCCGATTCGCCGATAGGCACCTCCTCGAGCTGCGCTTCGAGTGCCTTTGCGTCGATCACGGCGCCGCCTCCAATTGTTTGGTTAGGTCCGCAAGGTCTGCGCCGGCTGTCCGCGCCCGCAATACGCGCACCTCACGACCAGCGTCGCGCCAGCGTGCGGCGCATTCGCGCGCGGCCTTTATGCCCGCCTCATCGTGGTCGGCAAAAATCGTGAGCGCCTCGATTCCGGCGAGCACCGGGAACCCGGTCATATTCCCGGCGTCAACGGTCGCCCATATCGGCGTGAACACGTGCGCCGCTGCGAGCGCGCTCTCGACACCTTCGGCGAGCGCCAATGCGATCGTGACGGCTTCTTCCGGCCAAAGCCGAATCACGCCGCCTTTCTTGCGGTGGCCGCCCAAAAGATGGCGCTCGCCACGGCCGGAGCCGTCGGGCTTCAATGCGGTGAGATGCAAAGAGAGCGGTTTGTTGGTCGCAGCGTCGGTGATCCTGGCGCACAAACTCGGTGGGTGCCTGTCTGTCGGTTCCAGAAACCGCAGGTCAGAATCCGCCGGCGGCAGTAGGCAGCCGCGATGCAGCAGATATGTCTCGCCCACAGTGCCGCTCAGCGGTTTGGTTCGCCGCCATATCGACTCCGCGCGATCCGACCATGCGAGCGGCTCGGCCTTCGGCGGCATCGGCCGCACGGGTTCGAGCGGTCGGCGCTCGAAATTCTCGGCCTGTGTGAAGCCGCAACGATGGCAGAAACTAACAGTTCCCCGCTCATCCTCAGTGATAGCGAGCGCGGTATCTTTTGGGCCGCGGTCACAGACGGGGCAGGGGGCGCGGGTGGTGCTCACGCTCGGCCCCCAACCGGCGTAGCGGCGAGTACGGCATCGGCAAGCGTTTCGCTCAGGCGGGCATCGAAGTCGTCGCCGGCCTCGGCGTCGCGTGTGATCTGCTCGGCGCAAGGCTCGCAGACGATGAAAAGCAGCAGACCGGCGGGGCCGCGTGTCATGCCGCGGCGATATTCAGCGCCTGCGCGGAGTCGGTGCCCGCAGCGGGCGCAGGCGTTGATTCCGAGGTCGCTTGGCTCGAGGCGCGGCGCGGCGGCTTTATCGGCTTGCGTGCGAGGGCGTGCTGGGCGTATTCTTTTCAAGACTGTTAATCTCTTGCCGTTGCTGAATCGCCGCCCGCACGTTTGCCGACGTTGTGGGCGGTTTTGTTTGGGAAGCCAAAAACTCGCGAACTTCAAGAACGAAGCCGAGTTCTCGACGTAAAAAAA
>JAKAVX010000462.1 GCA_021827465.1 Deltaproteobacteria bacterium
CATTATTCATTCCGCCGCCTTTCGCCGGCTCGAATACAAGACCCAGGTTTTCGTCAACCACGAGGGCGACTACTATCGCACTCGCCTGACCCATACCCTCGAAGCAGCCCAGGTAACCCGCACGATCGCGCGCGCACTTGGCCTGAACGAGGACCTGGCCGAAGCCGTCGCTCTTGCCCATGACCTGGGCCATCCGCCGTTTGGCCACGCCGGCGAGCGCGCGCTGCAGCGCCTGATGGAGCCCTATGGCGGCTTCGACCATAACGCCCAGGGGCTACGCACCGTTGACTGGATCGAGGTGCGCTATCCCGATTTTCGCGGGCTTAACCTGACCTTCGAAGTGCGCGAGGGAATCATCAAGCACTCCAATTTCAAGGAACGCCCGGCCGCCGCCGAATTCGACCCCGTGCTCTATCCTTGTCTGGAGGCGCAGTTGGTCGACTTCGCCGACGAAATTGCCTACCTGGCGCATGACGTTGACGACGGGGTCACGGCCGGGATGCTGACCGAGGCTGACTTGAACCACTCGCGCCTGTTCGTCGAGGCCACCGCTGCCGCGCGCGCGGTATGCGCGGGCGCCGACTCCAAGACCGTGCGCTACCAGACCGTGATTCGCCTAATCGACGCGATGGCTTCGGACTTGGTCCGCAACATCGATCGCGAGCTGACTCAGGCTGGCATAGGCAGCGTAGCCACTGTCCGGCGCGCCGGCCGCAGCGTGGCCGGCTTCAGTCCCGCGATGGATGCGATGCTCGATGAGCTGCGCCAGATCATGCGCGAGCGCCTTTATCGCCACTACCGCGTGTCGCGGATGGCGGCCAAGGCCGCGAGGGTCCTCGAACAGCTTTTCCAGGCGTATGTGTCCGACCCGGAACAGATGCCGGGCCACGTGCTGGCACGAGTCAGGCGCGACGGCGAGGAGCTGGCACGGGTTGTCGCCGACTACATCGCCGGAATGACCGACCGTTTCGTGCTTCAGGAATACAGCAAATTGTTCGATCCGTACGAACGGGTCTGAGAGCCCGTCGGGAATGCCGCGGCCAGCAGGACGGATTCGAACGCGCTACTTTCCCGTTCCTCGGAATTTGAATTGGGAACTGACAAGGGGCCGGAGACGATATGCGCACTAACGTGGCTGGCGAACAATTTAAGGGTTTGTTGGCGGCCGCGCTCGTTTGTCTGTTATGCGCGGGAGCAACCAGAGCGCAGCCCCGAACCCCACCGGAACGGGGTTCGGGAACCCTCGAAGGCAGGATTACGCGTTGGCCCACACACCCCGGGGCTTCGAGGCCGGGAATCCCAGACTGGGCGCCGATCGCCGCGGCTCGCATTGAAATTGCGACACCCGGCGGCCAGAAAGTAGCAACTGCGCAATCCGACTCCGCGGGGATGTACTCGGCGCAGCTGGCACCGGGAACGTACCTCGTGACGGTGAAGTCAAGCTTTCACGGAATCGGGTGCAACGCCGCTATAAAGTCACCTGACGGAAAGTTCAGGAGTACATACATTCCCGCAACTGTGACGATTGAGCAGGGTGCGACCACTCATGTTGATGTTCAGTTCGATACCGGCATGCGTTAGGTCTCAACCGGGCGGCGGGTGGTCAGCGACGTCCTCGCCGGGAGCGCCGCCGGTTGGAGATTGAGTGGCCGCAGGGCTAGGTCCCGGAACTCAATCCGCCGTTCATTCCGCCGCCGCCTTGCGCTGTGCATAGTTGTCGTTTAGCACACCTGAACGAAAAGATGACGGACCGTTTCGCGCTCTAGGAATACAGTAAATTGTTCGACCCCTGCGAATGTGTCTGAACCGCGCTCTGGCAGCTGCTAAACGGCCGCCCTTTCACTTAATACCCTCGCCCCGTCGGGAGAGGGCGGTCCGAAGGACCGGGTGAGGAACCTTGGTCGTCCGCATGAGGCCGCGAAGCACAGCACGGGGGAGTACGTGCGCGGCGAGGTCCACACCAACAATATCGAGTCGTTCTGGGCGCTGCTCAAGCGCGGCGTGGTCGGAAACTATAACCACGTCAGCAAGAAGTACCTGCCCTTCTACCTGAACGAGTTTTCGTTCCGCTTCAACAACCGAAGAACTCGGCGATGTTTTCGGACCTAATCCAAAGCGTCAGTCAGTAGCCCTCAGACCGTAGCCGCGCTAAAATTCTGGCGTGGTCACAGAAAAGACGCGACAGGCAGACGAGCGGTTACGCGAAGAACTCCGGCAGGCTGATATCGGAAAATTGAAAAAGCTGATGGCTCCACTGATCGAAAAGCGCAACCGGCAATCAAAGCAGAGACTTGGACGGACGCGCAGCAAATAGTCGGTGGAGCGTTGCCGCGTTCGGAACAAGTATCTCTCGCACATCGTCCGCAGTCCAAGTCTCATCGTAAGCGACTGCGCCGCACTCGACTAATCGCGATAGAGGATTGGAAAAGCTTCTATGCTGAGCCTGCCGATGTGTGTTCCACGCCAGCGCGTCAGCCGCTCGGAGCGCCCAGAACATCTGATCATCCTCAGGGACTGGCCGACTTGGTAGCATTGCTAACACGTCCGGTCGATATTTGGCCGCCCACTTCCGGAGTTCCTGAAAGCCCGCTTGCACTTTGGGTTCCTGCTCGATGTTCTTGTCATAAAAGAACCGAAGTTTTGCATTGGGAATCCCGTGAATCGCAGCGAGCGAGCCGAACAAAACACCCAACCAAGCAACAGTGTAAAGTGCATCATCTCCGGATAGCACATGCGTCACGTTTGCCGCTCGATACGCTGCGTAGGGCAGTCTCCACCTTATGCTCCCGAAACGCGGATCACCGGTGATGATCTTCATCAAAGTGATCATTCGGTTGTCCGACTTCGAACCTGTCCAACGCGCCAGTTGCTTCACATAGTCAGCGTCGCCCAATTCTGGGTGCTTAGAGAAAATCGCATCCCATGCGTGCGTGAAATTTTCCCAATCGGCCACCTTTGCGATATAGCCAGCAAAAATGAAAGTGTCGTTAGGATCAGCCGCACCATATCCGCTCTCATCTACCACTGCCTGAAAAACCTCGCTGTGCAACATCACGAACCACGTTCTTTCACAAACCCGTGGATCGTGACCTGCGAGATATAGACGGATTTGGATACAACAGGCCTTATCTCCATGCGACAGATGCTCGTCGCGGCCATCGTCGCGATCCTCTAAGAAATTCGGCTTGACTGTCAACATCGTCCTAATCGCCAGTCTAGTGGGGACTAGGTTGGTATTGACACCAATCCAGAAAAGCGCTAGATTATAGCGTATGCAGACAATCACCGAGTTCGACAGACAGTTTGGGACTGATGAGCAATGCCGCGCGTTCCTAGTTCGCATGCGCTGGCCGGATGGAATGCGCTGCGCTCGTTGCGGAAGCGACAGGGTGTTCGCGCTGCCCGCTCGCCCGTTCAACTGGGTGTGCAAGAGCGGCGCTCAGACTCGGAATCGTGAGACAGGCGAAGTCGTTACCTGCCACAAGCGCAACGGCTATCGGTTCTCAGTCATCACGGGAACAATCTTTCAGGACACCAAGATTAAGCTGAACCTGTGGTTCAAGGTCGGATACCTGATGCT
>JAKAVX010000463.1 GCA_021827465.1 Deltaproteobacteria bacterium
CCGAATATGAAAAGATTGCCGTCCTCGCCGAGGATGGACGCGCGCTTCCGTTTTCAGGCCCGCGCGGTGTTGAGGAAATGCTCCGGCGGCTCATCGACCGCTACCGCTACCAGCCGGTCGAGGAGGACGGCCGCATCCTCGCACTCGACGGCGAGCGCGCCCGCATCACGATCGAGCCGGGCGGGCAGATCGAGCTTTCCGGCGAGCAGTGCGAGACCATCCACTGCGCCCATCGCGAGTTCACCCGCCATGTCGAGGAGCTGATAGATGTCGGGCGCGAGATCGGCGCCACTCTGCTCGGGCTCGGGATGCAGCCCGTGAGCCGGATCGACGAAATCGAGCTGCTGCCGAAGGCGCGCTACCGGATCATGTATCCGTACATGGCGCGCAAGGGCGGGCTCGGCCAGCGGATGATGAAGCAGACCGCCGGCGTGCAGGCCAACCTCGACTATTCGAGCGAGGCGGACGCGATGCGCAAGCTTCGGGTCTCGATGGGCATCGTGCCGCTGCTTTACGCGATGTTCGCGAACTCTCCCCTCTCGGACGGCAGACTGAACGGCTACCAGAGCTTTCGCGGACACATATGGACCGACACCGACGCGGATCGCTGCGGGATGCTCGAGCTCTCATTCCGCGACGACGCCGGCTTTGACGATTACGCCGAGTACGCGCTCGACGTGCCGATGTATTTCCTCATCCGCGATCATCATTATATCGACATGACACGCCCGCCGGGGATCACGTTCCGCCAGTTCATGGAACGCGGCTTCAACGGCGAGCAGGCCACGCTCGATGATTGGGGCGAGCACCTGACGACGATTTTCACCGAGGTGCGCCTCAAGCGGTATATCGAAATCCGCACCGCCGACAGCCAGCCGCCCGCCCTGATGCTTGCGTTGCCCGCGCTCTGCAAGGGTATCCTTTACAATGACGACTGCATGGACGGCGCGTGGGATCTGGTCAAGCGATGGACCTTCAGCGAGCGTCTTGCGCTGAACGATGGCGCGCAGAAGCTCGGCCTCGGAGCGCGGGCGGGGCGCGTGATGCTGAAGGACCTGGCGGGCGAGCTTCTGAATATCGCGATGACCGGGCTGGTGCGCCAGAAGGGATTGAACCAGAGCGGTGAGGATGAAAGCATCTATCTGTACCGGCTCATGGATCAGGTGCGAAACGGGTACACGCAGGCGGCCCTGACGGTCGATCGATGGAAAGGGCGGTGGAATTACGACGTGAGGCGCCTGGTCGAAGGATGTTCGTACGAGGCCGAGTCCTGGTCATAAATGGAATTTAGGCTTACCGAACGTCACATAATCGCGCTCAACATGCTGCTTGTCTTGGCGCTTGCCTATTTCGCCGCGGGCACGGTGAGCGAGATTATCGGACTTGAAATCTCGCCCGCGCCCGTCGTCTCGACCGGCGCCGTCTCGACCGGCGCCGTTTCGCACGCTGTCCCCGATCTCGTCCATCCGCGCTCCTACTACGAGCAGATCGTCCGGCGCGACATCTTCAACCTCGTCCCCGCACCCGAGCAGAAGGCTCCCGCGGTCGTCGAGGACATCCATCTGAAGCTGCTCGGGATCTCGCGGATGACCGGCGGAAAGTCCTTCATCATCGTGCAGAACATCAACGGCGAGCAGGCGCTCTACCGCGTCGGCGACATGATTCCGCACGCCGGCCGGCTCGCCGAGGTCGACAGGGGCCGCGCGATTATCTTGCACGACGGACGCCGGGTCGCGCTCGAATTGCCGCGCGACAACCTGGCCGGAACCACGCCGCGCTCGTTCCCGTGGCGGCGCGCGATCCTGCCGGGACGTCCGCGCCCTGGCGCAACGAACTTTCACCCGGGTATCGTCAATATGGGCGGCAACCGCTACGCGGTTCCCCGCGCCGCCGTCGATCACAGCCTGAGCAACCTGTCGAGCCTGTTTACCCAGATCCGCGCAATGCCGAATATCCAGAATGGCCGCACCAACGGCTTCGCACTCTCCGAAATAGTGCCCGGCTCGGTCTTCGACGACATGGGGCTTCGCGACGGCGACGTTCTCACCTCGATCGACGGACAGCGGGCCAACGATCCGGCGCGCGCGATCCAGCTTCTGAACGGACTGCGCAATCAGACGTCGATCCAGGTGCAGGTGCTGCGCAACGGAAGTCCCATGACGCTTTCCTACCAGATCCACTGATAATGGAATTCAGCGCGGCACGGCCTTCGGAACGCGACGCGGTGCTGGATCTGCTCGCGCTCTGGTACGACGAGCGCGAATTTTTCGCCCGCTACAATCAGATGGATCCGACGTTCCGCGACGAACTGTGCCTGGTCGCGAGGGACGCGGGCCGTATCGTCGCAACCGTTCAGATCTTCGACCGCAAGGTGAATCTCGCCGGGCAGGCGGTGCCGATGGGCGGAATCGGTTCGGTGTTCGTGCGCGAGGACTACCGCCATCGCGGGCTCGCCTCCGAGCTGATGCGGCTTGCGGTGCATACGATGGAGCGCGAGGGATTCGAGGTTTCGCTCCTGTTTGCCGAGCGGCTCACCTTTTACAACCAGTTCGGATGGCGCGAAGTCACGCGCAATTTCAGCATCCTGAGTTCGGCGCTCTCGCTTCCGGCGCCTGCCGGACTCGAGCTCGATGTCTTCGACGCTGCGCGCGACCTCGAGCGGGTTGCGCGGATTCACCGCGCCTACAGCGGCCGCTTCAACGTCACCGCGATACGGAGCGAAGCCGACTGGCGGGGCAATCTTGCCTTCGCGGGCAATGTTCCGGAGGCCGGATGCGAGGAGTATTTCGTGCTCGCGCGTGAGAACGGCGCGATTCGCGCCTATGCTCGCGCGCTTCGCTTTCACGGCGTCGCGATGGTGATGGAATACGGGTACGAGCCGGGAAGCGAAGCGGCGGTGCTCGCGATGCTGCGCAATTTCGCCGAGGCCGCCTCGGGGGTGGAAAGCTCGATCCGCCTTCGTGGCGAGCATCGAAAGCGCGCGCTGCTCCAGGGCGAATCGAGAGCCGGCGCGGCTTCCGTCCTGGTTACGCATACCGAGCATGACGAGGCGCTTGAAGAAGCGCTCACGGCCGCGGGATGCGCTCCGATGCGCTATCCGGACAACAATTACATGTGGCGCGTGATGCTGCCGGAGCGGCTCGCGGAACGGTTCGCGATGGCGCCCGCGGCTGCCTCGGAGTACGCTTTTTCGATGTTTGAGAATTCGCGCTCGCTGTGCTGGACCGCGGACCGTTTCTGATTCCTCGCTACGGCCTCGATCCCATGCGCGGCGGTGGACGGGCGGGATGACGGGGGTGTTTCGAAAATGATTTCCATGAAATTACGAAGGGTGCTTGCTTCGGGGCCGAGGCGCGGGCGTGGCGCTCGCGCGCTTTCGATTTTGCTCTCGATCGCGACTCTTTCGGCCACTGCGGCATCGCCCGTCTTCGCGGCGCGTCGCTACCGTCGCGAGCGCCCGCGCGAAACGGCTCGCGAATCGCACAGTCCGGCCAAGTCGCCCTACGAGGCGGCGTGCGTGATGGAGCCGACGACCGGCGCCGTCGTCTTTGCCAAGAACGAACACGAGAGATCG
>JAKAVX010000464.1 GCA_021827465.1 Deltaproteobacteria bacterium
CACAGATAACCAACAGATTCAGCTTGCCGGCAGCATCGCAACCGATCAGGTCTGGTGGGCGAAACGCCTCGATGAGTTCAACCGGATGCTTCCCGAACGCATGAAGCACATCATCACCGCCCCATCGTTTGCGGTGGTTGTCCAGAAACAGCTGGAGCATACCCCGGCGCTCCGCGATTGCACTCTGCTCTCATGGCTCGCGGCGCTCTATCAGTGCGCGCGGCTGGCGCTTCTGCCTGGCGGCTCCGACGGCCAGGCGTGGCTAATCCCGTTCAAGGATCAATGCACGTTCGTGCCCGGCTACATGGGACTCATTGACCTCATGGGTCGCGAGGGAATTCACTGCCAATCGGGGGCTGTATTCACAGGCGATAAATTCGAATTCTCACGCGGCACCGAGCGGCGACTCGTTCATGTCCCATCGCTCAACGGAGATCGGGAATCAGCGGGACGACTGAAGGCGACATGGGCGCTCCTTCGTTATCCTGACGGCTTCGAGGATGCCTTCGTGTCCGGCATCGGTGAAATCGAGAAACGTCGCAAGGCGTCGAGCGCGGTTCGCTCCGGGCGTCCGACACCGTGGGACTCGTGGTATGTTCCCATGGCGATGCGCGTTCCGGTTCGCAATGCATATAAATCAGTACCGGACTATATCGGCGGCCAGGCCGGACTCACTCGCGGCCTCGCAGCGTGGGACGAAAAGCGCGAGCTTGGACTTGAACTCGCGGAGTCCGAGAAGCCCGCGTTTATCGCCGAATCGGAGGCCGATGCCCGCACCGTGATGAGCGAGCTACCATCGAAACCTCAGCCCGCGTCGAAACCTGAGACCGCGCAGGCCCCCGAGGTTCCAGCGGACGGCTGGCAACCGCGCAATCCAGAAAAGGATAAAAACATCATCATCGGAAAGCGCGCGTTCACGGCGGTGGAGGAGCGCCGAACGAAAAGCGGTCCCGTCTACTGGATCAGGGAGAGCGCAGGCGATATGTACTCGACCTTCAATTCGACACTCAGGGGGACGATTGCCGGCCTGCTCGACCGCGAGGTGCTCGCTGCGTGGACTGAGAGGAAAGCCGCCACCAAAACCTACCTCAACCTTGTCGCCGTCAAAACTATCGAGGACGACCAGAATTTCGATCCAAACGACGAACTGAACGAACAGGAGCCTGAAATATGACCGGTCCAGCACAGCAGGAAATCGCCGTGGTCGTCACCACGTCGGATCGCGGATACCTACTGGCAGATGCTTTATGCCGCCGACATCTCCTGGAGGGACTCGATTACCTAGAGATGGTGAAAACCTCGACCTAAATGTCCAAACTTTTACGGGTCAGCACCATTCTCGACCGCCTGTGCCCGCTCGAACGCGGTGTGATCAGCGATGAGGAGCTATCCATCAAAGCACGGTTCGGCACGGCTACTCATAAACTAATTCACCGCGTCGCGCGCGCCTGGGACCCTCAGAACCGGGCGAAAGCGGAGCGGTGGCTCGGACGATTGAAACCCAGTCCGCTCGCGGAGAATGCACGCGCATTCTTCAGATTCCTGTCGGACACTGAGCCGTCGCTCGTCCGCTCTGAGGTTCAGCTTGTGGATCGAATTCTTGGATTTTGCGGCAGACCCGATTTACTGCTCGCTCCGGCCTGGTTGATCGATATAAAAACCGGCGAGCCGCAGCTGAGGCACGAAGTTCAGCTGGCCGCCTACGCGCATCTGTTCTTCGGAGATCGAGGGATGTCAGGGGTCGCCATGCGCCCTCGCTGTTCGATTCTGAGGATCAGGAACGGGGCGTACAGAGTATTTGACGTCTCTCACGACAGAATCGCTTCGCACTGGAAGGCGTTTCGCGCCCAGCTCGAAATCGAGCAATGGAGACGCGTCGGGTTCTAGATCGGGGCATGGCGCGGTCGGACAATGCCTGGCTAGGCCTCGCAAGGCAGCGCAGGGCAGGGGATTTAAGTACGAATTTGATCGCGGCTCGGCTTGGCGGGGCGGGGCTAGGCTAGGCGAGGCAGCGCAGGGCAGGGGATGGAAACGCGTCGGGTTCTAAATTATGGCTGGGCTGGGCCCGGCAAGGCGTGGCAGGGCGATGCAATGCGGGGCAGCGCAGGGCAGGGGATGTGAACTCTTAGCCGGAAAAGGAGCATCGCATGAAACAATTCGACATTGAGATCGCTGGCGGTAAACGCGGAATTCTACTGCACAATCCAGCGGGGCAAATGGGCCAGAAAGGCGTGAGAAAATCCTCCGAGGGGTCCGTGCCCACGTCGGAAGCCGAGGCGGCGGCTGGACTATACTGGATGCCGGACAAAAGCAGTATTTCTTTTCCGGCAGACAATCTGCACTCGGCGCTTATCGCAGCCTCGAGTGGGATGAAGATCAAACGCCTCAGCCTCGCTCCGTTCATCAGCGGGAGCATCGAGATCGCGCCCGACGACATTCCGTTCCATACTAAGAAATACGAGGTTGACATTCGCCGTGCGGTGGTTCAGCGGCAGGGAATTCTGCGGGCGCGACCGCTCCTCAGCCCGTGGAAGCTGAACTTCTCGATTCTGGTGGAAGACGATTTTCCCGTGCTGGACGTGGAAAACACTCTCCGCGCCCTCCTCGAAATCGCGGGTGGCAGAATCGGGATCGGCGACTACCGTCCGCAGCGGCGCGGGAGGTTCGGCAAGTTCAAAGTCGTTTCGATAAGAGAAGTCTCAAACGGTCGGTGATTTCACGCGTTCGTTCCGGGCGCGTCAGGGCAGCTCAGGGCAGCTCAGGGCAGGGGCTAGATAAAATAAACCGAGAGGATAAAACGATGGACAATCCGATAAAAAAAATCGCGGTGACTCAGTTGGTGTTCGATCAAACACTCTATCCGCGCGAGCTGATTTCGAGCGTCAACGTGACGCGTATCGCTAACGCGCTCGCAACCGGAATCGAGATTCCGCCCATCGTTGTCGAAGCAAAATCACTTCGCATCGTTGACGGCGTGCATCGCTGGAAGGCCTGGCGAAAAGTGAATGGGGACGAGTCGGAGATTCCGTCAATCCTGGTCAAATACTCGAGCGAGGCCGAGGCGTTCGCCGACGCCGTGAGGAGAAACTGCGGCCACGGAATGAGTCTGAATCCGTTCGAGATGAACAAGTGCCGCATCCGGCTCGAGGAACTGGGTATCGAGAGCGAGAAAATCGCCGGGGTGCTCCTGATGCCCGTAGAAGCGGTCACCAAGCTCACAGCGGCGAAAACCGCTTTCTCGATGGTCGGAGGAAAACGAGTTCAGGTCGGCATCAAGGGCGCGCTGACAGATTTTCGCGGCGAAATCCTCACGCAACGGCAGCTCGCGGTGAACAAGTACGCTGGAGGCCTGCGGCCCGCTTACTACGTGAATCTGCTCATCGGGCTGATTCGCGCGGGTCTCGTCCGGAAAGTGAACCAGCAGACGCTCGGGCTGCTCGGAACGCTCGCCGAGGAAATAACGGCGGCGCTCGACTCTCTCAGGAAAAGTAAAATAGCGTGAAGATTTTCGCGGCGCGGCTGGGCTGGGCCCGGCAAGGCGTGGCAGGGCGATGCAGGGCAC
>JAKAVX010000465.1 GCA_021827465.1 Deltaproteobacteria bacterium
AGCTGCCTCAAGCTCAGCCTGGGTGTTCTGTAAATTCATTCCGATGAAGGTCAGCTTCTCTAAGATCAGTGCAGCGGCATTGACTGTCCCCGTGCTGCACAAAGCGTAGATCTCGCGCAGGAGCTGGCTCTTCCCCGAGTTGTTGGGACCGACAAAGATGGTGACCGGCGCTGTCTCGACTACGAGCGGCGGCTGGCCCGGCGAGGACGGGCTCTTAAGGTGAAGATGGGTGATCACGGGCGAGAAATTATCACCCGGAACAAATTTACTAAATGAGCCTCCGTTGGGCTGCCCGGCCCGCCTTAGTGACCTGACCAAGGATAGCGCGCTACCGCATCGTGAGGCTTTCGGCCGTGTCCGTCGGGTTCCTCACCCGCATCGCTACGCGTCGGATTTTCTGATCTTCGAGACGCGGAATTTGCGGTCGCCGATCTGCTTCCACAGCACGCGGTCGCCGGGGCAGACGCCGTTCAGCGTATAAAACCTGCCGACTTCCGCGCGTTCGCTAAGCCGCGTCTCGCTCGCGTCCATCCCAGTCTCAAACGCGACGTCCCGATCCCCATATTCGGCGACCACCGTGAACGGGGCCCCGTCGGACGGGATTAGACGGCGCTCCCGGAGTTTCGAGACCCGGAAGAAGCGCGCGTTGATGTCGCCCTGGGTGACCTCGAGCTCCACCTCGGTTACGTGGTTAGCGCCGGGCTGGACGGCCAGGCCCCCGTTCATCAACTGCTCTATGTCTTCGATCTCGGCCTGCATTTCCGCCTCGATTTCCGCCAGTCGCATCGCGACCGCGTTGAGGCGCTCAACCTCGGCGTACTGCTTGCTCTCGACCGCGCGCTTGAGCCGCTGATGGATTTCGCCTTCGAGTTTCGTCAAGGAGGTCACATGGATATCTCCTCGGTAAGTTTCGGATAGTAGAAAATATCTACTCAAAGTAGCTTCTCGCGCGCAAGCGAAATCAGCCGCTCAGAGCCAAAGGTTCCGAAATCCGGGCGCTTTTCCCCGCGTGCGCCGTCCCGATTCCTGGGCGTATTTCGTGGGCGAATCCGGCGCCTCAGCAAGCCGGCTCATCGCACGAAATCAACATTAGCAATACTGTTGGAATTGTGCTAAAAAATTGATATCTCAGGGCGCCGATTAGCCATCCAATCTCTGACTCGGGAGGTGGACCATGGAACGGGTGGAAGTTGTGGGTCCGAATACTCTCGTCCTTCGCACACGCCAGCTTGGGCCGAATTCATGGTGCTGCGACGTGTATCGGAGGGAAATCCCCGCAGACCAGGAAACCTTCATCCTGGAAGGCTTCGGCGAAAGCGAAATCGAAGCGCTGGCGATGGCGATGTACGACGCGGATCATTAGACTTGCTGCGAATTCAGTTAAGCTTCTGAGAGGACCTATCGGGCTGGAAGCGGCTTGAGCGCCTGGCGCTCGAATTCTTCCGCGAGTGTCCGGATGGTATCGGCCTCTTCGGGGCTCTTGTCCTCGCGAATCGCAACTATTCGCGCGAACCGAAGCGCCATCCCGCTCTCGTATTGCGGACTTCGCTGGATGTCGCTGTAGGCAACCTCGACGACGACTTCGGGCCGGACCGTCGCGGTTCCGTGCGCGTCTGAAATCGTGAGCGCGCGAAGCCGTTCGGTCATCGTTTCGAACTGCTCGTCGGTGAGTCCCTTGTACGTCTTGCCGACTTCGACGAAGCCGCCGGTGGTCTCGTCGCGGGCGGCGAGATGGTAGTTCGAGAGCCATCCCTTGCGCCGCCCGTATCCCCAGTCGGCCGCGACGATAACCAGGTCGAGTGTGTGCGCGCGCTTGATTTTGATCCATCCGCGCCCGCGCGCGCCCGGCGTGTACTTGCCCGCGAGCGACTTGGCGACCACGCCTTCGTATCCCGAGGCGATCGCGGCCTGGTAGAACTCCTCGGCTTTGGCGACGGTGCGCGGTTCGGCGCGGCCGACGGTTTCGGCGCCGACCTCGTCCGCGAGCGAGCGCATCGCCGCGACCCGCTCGGAATACGGCCGGTCGATCCATAGCGCGCCGTCGAACGCGAGCAGGTCGAAGAGATAGAGCCGAATCGGGAGTTCCGCGCGCACCCGCTCGATTTCGCGCCGCCGCCCGAGCCGGCGCATCAGTTCCTGGAACGCAAGCGGCCGCCCCTCGGGATCGACCGCGATAACTTCGCCGTCAACAATAAAATCGCGCGCGCCGGCGCTTCGAAAGCGCTCGACGATTTCGGGAAAGCTGCGGGTGATTTCGTTGAGCCGGCGCGAGAAGATTTTGACCTCCGCGCCGGCGCGATGGATCTGCACGCGGGCGCCGTCCAGCTTGTGTTCGAGCGCGAGTTCTCCGTCGAGCGCGGCGAACGCTTGCGCGACGTTCGGCATCGGCTGCGCGAGCATCGGCTTGAGCGGTTTCATCGCACGGGCGCGCTCGACGAATGGAGCTTCCGCGCTCGGCGCCGCGGCGCCCGGCTCGGCTTCGCCGCCGCGCATCGCACGCGCGACGCGTCCGAGATCGCCTTCGAGCATATTGGCGCGGCGCACTTCCTCGACCGGCCGCCCGGCCACCCGCGCGATCGCCTCGAGCATGATTCCTTCGCTCATCCCGTGGCGCATCTCGCCGATCAGCACCTTGGTGAGATACTTGCCTTCGAGCGAAGTCGCGCGTTCGAACATCTCGCGCAACGCGTCGAGCTTGCGCCCGCGCGAACTGGGGCCTTCGATAGCGGCGATTTCGGCGAAGCGCGCGGCGACCTCGCGGATGGTGAGCGTCGGCTCCGGTTCCGAGGGGCGGAGCTTGAGCAGCATCTCGATCGCTTCGCCGAAGTCCTCGGCGGCGGCGAAGATTTCCTCGCCCTGATCCTCGCCGCCGGTGATCGCGGCGACGATCTTCCATACCGCGCGCCCACTCACCTTAAGGCGCTTCTCTTCGCCGGGCGCCGTTGCGCGGCCGACGAAGAATCGGACTGCGAGCTCGACCTCGTCGGCCTCGAGCGTCGCGAGGAACTCGGCGACCGTCTCTGCTATCTGGAGGCGGCTTGCGGTCTGGCTCAGCGACTGGCAGACGCGGGCAAAATCGTAGAATGAGGCCACTCTTCGAGATTAACGCATTGCGCGGCTGCCCTGCGCAACCGTGGCGCGATGCGGCGGTCGCGCCGATCCGGACGGGCAGGTGCTGGTATTGCCGAACGCCCGCGGCAAATAATCGCCGCATGGAGCTTCGAGGAAAAGTCGCATTGGTGACAGGCGGGAGCCGGGGAATCGGGCGCGCGATCGCGATTGCGCTCGCCGAATCCGGCGCCTTGGTGGCGGTGAACTACAAGGAAAATCGCGCTGCCGCCGACGATACCGTATCCGCGATCGAGGCGCGCGGCGGCCGTGCGATCGCTGTCCGCGCCGACGTGTCATCGGAGAGCGAAGTCGCCGCGATGGTTGCCGCGGTTGAGCGCGATCTCGGGCCGGTCGCGATCCTCGTCAACAACGCTGGCGTGGCGCGCCCGCGCAAGGTCGGCGAAGTCGCGGTCGCGGACTTCGATGAGGCGATCCGCGTCAACCTGC
>JAKAVX010000466.1 GCA_021827465.1 Deltaproteobacteria bacterium
CCGACGGGTCTCTATGGCGAAACTGCGCATTTCGTGGTCGTGAACAGCCTGGAAAAACGCAAA
Source organism: Deltaproteobacteria bacterium (assembly GCA_021827465.1). Next base: position 64 of record JAKAVX010000466.1, read on the forward strand.
CAGATTGCATCGATAATTCAGAAGGCGGGCGCGGGCCTTCGTACGGGCAGGTATCCGCTTGATCCATACCTGGCTGGAATACGTGCGGAAAACTCGGCGGATGCTCGCTATCGCGCACAGCAGCGATTGTTTAGCGATGGCGAGCACTTGGCGGTTAATCTTGACCGCGTTCCAATGTTGATTTTTGCGTGCGCGAAAGGCCGTGTGGAAAACTCCGGATCTGGGGCGCAGGCCTCATTTTACGGCTCGATCATGCCGGCGACGTGGTCGCTGATGCTCGGGTTGCGCGCTCGCGGTATCGGCTCCTGTCTGGTCACGTTTTGGATTCACAACTTTGAACGCGAGGTAGCCGAAGTATTGGAGATTCCTCCGTCGGTTACTGTCGTAGCGATGTTGCCGGTAGGCCACTTCACGGGCGCTGATTTCAAGCCGGCGCGGCGGGCGCCGGCTCGAGAGCGCACTTATTGGAATGAATGGGGGTCGCGAAGATGAGCACGATTACAGAAATCGCTCCGGATATCTTTCGACTCTGTTCTTACGATTCGACGCTGAATTTGCAATTCAACCAGTTCCTGGTGCGCGATCGGGAACCGCTACTCTACCACACCGGTATGAGGGCGACATTTGCCACGGTTCGCGACGCGATCGCGACGCTGATTGATCCGTCCACGCTGCGATGGATTTCGTTCAGCCACTTCGAGGCGGATGAGTGCGGCGCGCTCAACGAGTTCCTCGCGATCGCGCCAAACGCGCTGCCGCTGTGCAGCTTTGTAGGCGCGATGGTGAGCGTGAACGATTCCGCAATCCGCCCCGCTCGCGGACTCCAGGACGGCGAGCGCATTACAACGGGTGCCAAGCGCTTTTGCTTCGTTCGCACGCCGCATCTGCCGCACTGCTGGGAGGCGGGCCATCTGTTCGAGGAATCGACCCGCACGCTGTTCTGCTCGGACCTGTTTCATCAGGATGGCGATCTCGAGCCGGTTATCTCATCTGAAGAAGTACTGCTCGATCGCGCGCGGGAGACACTGCTTCGCTATCAAAGCGGTCCCTTCTCAAACTATCTGCCGTTCACGCCAGAGACCGAGAAGCTGGTTGACAGGCTGGCTGAGCTCAAACCTGCGGTTATCGCTTCGATGCACGGCTCGACATTCACAGGAGACGGCGATCGCGCACTGGCGGGCCTGGCCAGGCTGTTTCGTGAAATCCTTGCAGGCGAAGGACGAGGCTGACGGGCGTTGATGGCAGGTGCGGTTCGCGGCAGCATCGACGATCAGATTGCGATCATCGCGTCCCTTACTTTGTTAGTGGCCTGCGATTGTGCTGGTTTGCGACTGGCTGCGCGGCAGTTGCCGCCGCGCGCGGACCGGCGGCGATAGCGACGATGTTGCTGGCGCGGCGATGAATCAGAACAATCGGGCGTATTCGATTGCGGGGCAGCGATCCATGAGCACGGTCAGGCCGGCGGCTTGGGCGCGGGCGGCAGCCGCGTAATCGATTACGCCGAGCTGGCACCATAGGACGCGGGCGCGTTTGGCGATCGCTTCTTCGGCGGCGGGGGCGACGAACTCCGAGCGGCGGAAGACGTCGACGATTTCGACCGTTCCGGGAATCGACGCGAGGTCTGGGTAGCATCGCTCGCCGAGTTCCGCTTCGAGCGCGTCCGCACTGAGCTGCGGATTTACCGGGATCACGCGGTAACCGTGCGACTTCCAGAGTTGCGCGATCCGCAGGCTGTCGCGCGCAGGATTATCCGAGCATCCCACGACCGCAACCGTGCAGGGGTTCGACAGGATCGCTCTAATCGAGGCGTCGGATGGATTTTCGAAGCGCATCGCGGGCGAGTCCGTTAATCGGCGAACAGGCGCTCGATCAGGGGTGCGATGAGGCGGTTGATTTCCTCGCGGCACTGCGCGAAGACGACGTCACCCTTTTCATAAGGGTCGTCGATATCGCCCGAGGCGCCGGTGAACGAGCGCAGGGTATGCACGTCACGTCCGCGCGCGCCGGGAAATTTCTCGACCAGCTCGCGCGCCTGCGCTTGGGTCATCGCGATAATCAGGTCGGCGCGGTCGAGGAGTTCGGGATGGCGCTTCAAATCGGTCGAGGTAGCTTCGTCGCCGATCTCTATTCCGACTTCGCGCAGCGCAAGGCGCGTATCGAGCGACACGAGCGCACCGTCGCGCGCATAGGGAGCAATGCCCGCCGAGGTAACGTTGATGCGGCGGTCGAAACCACGCGCGACAAGCTCGCGGCGCAGCATGTGCTCCGCCATCACGCTGCGCGCGGTGTTGGCCGCGCAAATAAAAAGAATCGACCGGAAGCGCGGCTCGCGATGAGCCGCGCTTCCAGTGTGATTAGGCTTGTAAGGTTTGGCGGATGGCAACTGACTTTAGACGTTGCCCGCCATCACGGCGCCCATGTTCTCTTTCTTGGTGATGCCCTTGGCCAGCTCTTCCTTCAGCTTCGAGCCGAGCTCGGCGGGCTCCCACATCGCGCCTTTCTTGGCGACCTTGCCGACGGAATGCCATCCCTGCATCAGCCAGACGGTGCCCATACCGACGCGGAAGACTTCACCGTGGACATCCTTGGCGTCATCGCTCGAGAGCCACGCAACGAGCGGGGCGACATGCGCGGGCGTGAAAGCGTCCCACTCGCCGGCCTTGGCAGTGCCCATCCCGGCAGCGGTCTGCGGGGTCGCATCGACGGTAAGCCGCGTACGTGCGACGGGTGCGATCGCGTTGGCGGTGACGCCGTAGCGCGACATCTCGCGGTCCACGATTATTGCCATCGCAGCGACCGCGGCCTTGGCCGAGCCGTAGTTGCTCTGGCCGGCGTTGCCGAGAGTGCCGGAGTCGGAGCTGGTGTTGATGAGGCGGCCGTTCAGGATATTGCCGGCCTTGTGCTGCTCGCGCCAGTAAGCGGTCGCGTGACGGGCGAGGTTGAAGGTGCCCTTGAGATGGACGGCAACGACGGCGTCCCAGTCTTCCTCGCTCATGTTGAAGATCATCCGGTCGCGCAGGATACCGGCGTTGTTGACGACGATGCTGAGCTTGCCGAAGTTATCGATCGCGCATTCGATAATCCGCTTGGCGGCCTTGAAGTCGGTGACGCTTTCGTAGTTGGCGACTGCTTCGCCGCCAGCGGCGCGGATTTCCTTGACGACGTCCTCAGCCGGCGAGCGCGACTGGCCGGTGCCGTCGAAATGGCCGCCGAGATCGTTGACCACGACCTTGGCGCCGTGCTTGGCGAGCAGGAGCGCTTCTTCGCGGCCGATACCGCGTCCGGCGCCGGTGATTACTGCAACCTTTCCATCCAATAGTGCCATCGTTCCACTTCCTTTTGGTGCTAGTTCTTTTTGGTATTTTTGCCTGGGATAGCGGCTTGCCGCCCGACCGGCCCGGGACCGACGACATCGAAGTCCTCGCGCGGCTCGAGCATCGACTCGTCAACCTTGGTCGGGATCTCGTAGATCAAATCGATCGTCATTT
>JAKAVX010000467.1 GCA_021827465.1 Deltaproteobacteria bacterium
GCGGCGTTGGTCGTTCCGATAGGCAAACTCGATCTGCTGTGGCGCGACGTTGATGGCGTGCAGCCGTTTGATGTAGCCGTTCACCATCGCCGACGCGTAGGTATAGCGATAGATAGGTGTGCCGACGAGCGGCTCTCCATCACTGCGAAACGGCGTCGCCGTGAGACTCACCACTTTGGCATCGGGGAATCGGGCAAAAACCTTTCGCCAGCTGTCGGCCACGTTGTGGTGGCCTTCGTCCACCAAGATCAAATCGAAGAACCGGTCGGGAAACTGCGGCAGCCACCGGTCGGCCGAGCTCGCGAGCTGCTGGATGTTCGTGATGACAAAATGACTGCGGATGCAGTCATGGATGTTGGCATTGCGGCCGTTGAGAATGGCGCGGTATGGGCCGGCAGCGAAGGACTTGAGCACCTTGCGCGCGCGCCAGAAACAGTTGGGCACCGTGATGTCGAGCGCTGCGGAAACGCCCTTCAGGATGGTGAGATTTGGCGTAATGATCAGGACGCGACCGCGGGAAACTCCGAAGGGAAGGGTCGCCATGACGCCGGTCTTTCCGCCGCCGACCGGGATCTGAAGGATCACGGGGTCGTTGCTGCTGCTGAAATGTTGCCTCGTCGCGCGGTGCGCCTCGCGCTGCGGCTCGCGGAGCAGATCGTTGGCCTCGATGTTCGCAGGAGCGGCTTGGAAGAGATTCCCGATGGTGGGGTCATTAGCCGGTGTCGCCATCAGGGCAGTGTGGAATGGCTCCAGGTCGGCCATCCGGTAGTAACGGTAGCCGCTTCCAGGATGGCGCGTGGATTTGAGCTTCCCTGAGCTATCCCAGCGCCGCAGCGTCTGAATAGAGATCCCAAGATACTCGGCGGCTTCCCCGATCGACATCAAACTATCATCAACCATGTCCACATATATACATCCATGGACGCACATCGTCAATGCTCAACTAGCGCGCGTTCGACCGGATCTCCCTTGACGGCGCCTGTTTCCAATGTACACTCTTCTGTGTACTCTATACACAGCGAGAAATGATGAATCACTACGACGGCGACTTAGTGGGGATCAACGAGATTGCAGAGATGGCGCGGGTATCGCGCCAAGCTGTGACCAACTGGCGAGCACGGGCAGCAGATTTCCCAGACCCCATCAGCGAGTTGGCCTCCGGTCCAATCTTTCGGCGCTCGCAGATTCGCTCCTGGCTTAGACGAAACAAAAGGAAACTTCCAATGACACACATTATTTCGGTAATCAACTTCAAGGGCGGAGTCGGCAAGACAACGACAACCGTCGCCTTGGCCGAGACGTTTTCCGCCGAAACAGGGAAGACGGTTTTGGTGATCGATCTCGATCCGCAGACAAATTCCACCCTCATGCTCATCGGTGAGGATCGCTGGTTTGATCTCAACGCCAAGGGCCATACGCTGGCGACGTTGTTTAAAGATGCGTTGGACCCCGGCAACAAACGTTTCGACTTGGGGGCTGCTCTCCAGAAACACGTATCGGATGTAGATGCAGCTCGCACCGTTGATCTGCTGCCATCGAGTCTCGACCTGATCGACGTGCAGGATCGCCTAGCAGGCGTGCCGTCCGGTAAATACTACGCCGTAAATCCAGTAGATCTGCTACTGCGAGCAGTCAAGTCAGTCCTCGATAACTACGATTTGATCCTAATTGATTGCCCGCCCAACCTCGGGATCATCACACTCAACGGCTTACGCATCTCTGACGGATACATCATTCCGACCATCCCGGATCACCTATCTACATACGGCATTCCCCAGATCCTGACCCGCGTCAAGGAGTTTGGCAGAGCCATCGACGAAGCCATTGAGCCGCTGGGTATTGTTGTTACGAAGTATCAAGCCAACTCGACGGTACACAACAATACGCTTCGGCAGCTCAAACGGGACGACGATCTCCCAACGGTCTACGAGCAAGTCATCAAACAAAGCAACACCATATCTGCAGCAGCTGAATTCACGACAACGAAGCGCACACTCAGACAGAAGTACGGTGCCGGAGCGGTCGGACTAGCCTCAGACTTCATCGGGCTGGCGACCGAACTGTGGAATGCTGTGGAGGTTGAAGCGTGACGTCTCGTCGCATGCTCGGCAATCTCTTCCGTGTCGTACTAGAAGAGGCTGATAAGAATCCCGACTTCGAAGCCCGTCTTCTAGAAGTATTAGCCGCGGCAGGCTTTGCGCCGATCAAAGAAGGTGCTGAGCCCAAGCATAGAAAGAAACATCAGCGCGGCCGACCGGATACGGCAACAGGTGGCAAACTAGCGGCAAAGCGGCCAAGCAATCGGCGGCCACCAGCAGTCCTAGACCCGATAAAGATTGCGCGCGAGGGTGAGCAGCCGTTGCGGGCGGCCCTCGAGGCACTGACGGTGGATCAGCTACACGACATTGTCGCCGATTACGGCATGGACCCCGGCAAGCTGGTGATGAAGTGGCGCACGGACAAGCGGATTATCGACAGGATTGTGGAAATATCGCTGGCGCGTGCCCGCAAAGGCGAGGCGTTTCGCAATACAAACGACGAGAGGGGCGGCGAAACACTCTCACTACAAACATGCAGGCCGCGCCTCGTTATAGAGTGCTCGAACGCGGGGGCGACGACCTTCTGGCTGGGCCCTGCACGCGTGACGCATGGACTGACCGGCGTAGCGATCTCTCTTCATAATCATCTGCCTTTCGCAATCGAAATCAATGTCCATCGCTTGGAAGCCCGTATCGATAGCAACTGCCTGCTAGATTCTACGTTGAACTCGTCAGCAACAGTCGCGCCGACCAGTAGTTCTGTCCTTGTGCTGCCTGAGCTGACTCTGACGGATAGACAAATGAAATGGCTTGCTGATTTAAAGCGCGAATCCGTGACTATAGACATGACCGTGCACTGGTCCGTCCGCAGCGACGCGACCAATTGGGAACAATCACAACAGCTCAAATGCGTCGCCAGGATTAGTACAACCTAGAAACGACAGGTGGGTATCGCTCTGTCGTTCCGCAATGAGACCTATGGTGGCCCCATATAACGTGACATCCTATACGAGTCACATATCCTGGGAAGAAGCGCTTGACATTGCGAAAAAAGCGGGAGGGACCGAACCGCTGGCAATCAGCGAGCGATATTCTCCGTCCCTGAGCGCTCGGGCCCTGCGGATAAGATACCGTACCTGAGCGCGAAGAGCGCCGTCCGGTCGCCAGCTTCGAGCGACGGTGGCGTCCCCAAAGATCGCTTTGGCGAGCTCGCGCTGGGAGGCGCTGGCGGCGAGGCCGTCGAGCACCTGGAGCGCCCGCGCATGGAACAGATCGGTTCGGCCGGGGCGGTCGGCCGCCTTCTCACGCCCATCCGAAGGGACACCGTGGAGCGCGTGGAAGGCGGCCACGGTGCGCAAGGCTGCGCCCTGTGCGGCACCCGCCGGAATCTGATAGGCAAACCGATCGCCGGCGCAAAGACGATCCGCGACGTGCAGCTGCGCGCTCTGCCGGGCGGATCGAAGCATGAGCTGGAGATCCGCTCCGTCGCCGAGCAGGCTCTTACGGC
>JAKAVX010000468.1 GCA_021827465.1 Deltaproteobacteria bacterium
GAAGCCAGCAGAAGCGGTAGTCCCAGTTGCGGGTTCCACCCAGGGATTCGGGAAGCGAAGTGGTCGGAGCGGCGACGATTCCGCCGGTCGGCCCGTAGGTCAGCGCTTTCAGCGTGATTAGCGAACGAACCACGGGGTCGCGCCACGGGCCGACCGCGATCGAGCATTGCGCGGCCCACTTGCGCCACCATGATTCGGTCTCGGCGAGCATATGGACGGGATGCCGGTGCCCGGGCTCCGGATGATTGGACGGAAACCAGGTCAGCGTGAACGGGATACTCTGGCGCTCGCCGACGGTGAATTCGGCAAGCGTGTGAAAGTCCTGGCCGAACATCCTGACCGGCGCACGCAATCTAAGCGCGTCAGGCCCGGCGATCGCGCTCAGTCCACTGTCGCGCCGCTTGACCCACGGAACGATACTTCCGTAATCGAAGCGGAACGCCGCCTCCATCCGCATCGAAACGGTTCCCTTGCGGCCTTCGACGACGCGCACCAGGTCCACTTGATCGGCCGACTCCTGGATCGGCATGAAGTCGGAAATCGCGACCACCCCTTCGGAGGTTTCGAACTCAGTTTCGAGCACCAGCGTGCTCTCGCGGTAATGGCGCCTTATCGTGCGGATTTTACCCCGCGGCGTGATCAGCCATCGCCCGTTTTCGTGGCCGCCCAAAAGCGCGGCGAAGCACGCGCCAGAGTCGAAACGCGGCATGCACAGCCAGTCTATCGATCCGTCGCGCCCGACCAGCGCCGCGGTCCGTGTGTTGCCGATAAGCGCGTAATCTTCGATTCTGAGATTCATAGTTTTGGTTCGCGCAGTCGCGTCCGTAAGCGCGCATCTCGTTCACGGGCGTCGGCGCGGAGAGTCGATTGTATCGAGCCCGGACGGCGACTTCATGTATGCCGTCGCGGGACCCATCGCTCAACGCCGGGCGCGCAGGATCTGTATCGCGGTGTCAATCGCCTCGTGCGAGCCGGCCAGCGCAAGCAGATCGCCGGCGCAACACCTCGGCGGCGGTCGGGGTAACCAGGTCCTGCCCGTCACGGACGATAGCAAGGATAGCCGCACCGGTGACCGCGTGAATATCGATCTCGGCGAGCGTCTTGCCCACCGCGTCGCTTTGCGGCTCGATCGTCACCGGGGTAAGCGATTCGAACCCGGGCAGGACCCGGCGCACATGGTCGAGGGAAGGCCCCTGATGGGCGCGGCTTTGCGCGGCGAGCACCTCGACCGCAGGGAAGATTTGCGTCGCGGAAGCCGTCGCGAGCCCCAAATCCAGCACTTGGCAATCGTTGCGACCCGGCCAGTCGGCGGCGGGCCGGCGCTGTGCAAGGCCCAGCCAGTTGCGGTATCTCTGACGCAGCAGCGCTAAGAGGAGGGGTTCTTACGATGGCGCGCCTTGCGGGCAGAATTGCACTTGTCGTGGGCGGCGGCGCGGACGGCCCGCCCAGGGAGGGCGAGAAACTCTCGATCGGCAACGGACGGGCGACGGCTATCATGTGCGCGCGCGAAGGAGCCTCCGTGATGGTCGCGGATCGCGCGCTCGCCCTCGCCGAGGAAACCGCGCGGACCATCCGCGACGAAGGCGGACGAGCCGAGACGGTCGAAATGGACATCTCGCGCGAGGAGGATTGCCGGCGCGCGGTCGAAGCGACCGTCAAGGCTTTCGGCGCGCTTCATCTGCTCGTCAACAACGTCGGAATCGCGATCGGAGGGCGGCTTCTCGAGACCAGCGCCGAGCAGTTCGACCGGATGGTCGCGGTCAACCTGCGGGGCCATTTCCTCGCGATGAAATACGCGGTGCCGGAAATCGCGAAGGCCGGCGGCGGCTCGATCGTCAACGTCTCCTCGCTCGCGGCACTGCGCAGCAACCAGATGCTGCCCTATGAGGCGACCAAGGCGGCGCTACTCGGACTTTCGCGCTCGGCCGCGATGAGCCATGCGCGCGACAAAATCCGCGTCAACACGATCCTGCCGGGACTGATCAACTCCTCGATGGTGCGCAGGCAGGTGGGCGATCGCGAGGCGCAGGTCGCGCCGAGAATCCCGATGCGCAGGCAGGGCACGCCGTGGGAGGTCGCGAATGCGATCGTCTTCTTGCTCTCCGACGAGGCCTCTTACATCACCGCAACGGAACTGGTCGTTGACGGCGGTCTCAGCGCGCGCTGAAAGCGTCCCGGCCAAGGGAGGGATCTGACGATGCGAAAAGTGAAAGTCGGCTATCAGTTCGATTTCCGAAATCCGCCCGGCTCGCGGATCGGCTTCCCTGAGCTTTACGCCGAGATGCTCTCGCAGGCCGAAGCGGCCGAGGTGCTGGGCTTCGATTCCATCTGGCTGACCGAGCATCATTTCACCGACGACGGCTATCTGCCCTCGATGATGCCGGCGGCCGCCGCTATCGCGGCGCGCACGAAAAAGGTCACTATCGGGACCTACGTTCTGCTCGCCCCGTTCCAGCATCCGCTCAAACTCGCCGAGGACACTGCTGTTGTCGACGTAATCTCGAACGGACGCTTGAGGCTCGGAATCGGGCTCGGCTACCGGGCCGAAGAGTTCGACGGCTTCGGCGTGCCGCGCGCAGAGCGGATGGGCCGAACGCTGGAGACGATCGAAATTCTGAAGCGCGCATGGACGGGAGAGCGCTTCGATTACCAGGGCAAATATTTCTCGCTCCGCAACGTGCGCGTGCTGCCGACGCCCGCGAGCCGGCCGCATCCCGAGCTTCTATGGGGCGCGGGTGCGCCCAAGGCTATCCAACGCGCGGCGCGGCTCGATCTGTCCTTCGCATGCGTGGGCGGGCGCAAGGAAATAAACACCTACGTCGACGCGCTCAAGGCCGAAGGCAAGGACCCGGCTCGCTACAGCATCGTCAACAGCCGCGTGATCTATATCGCCGACAGCGAAGAAGAGGCGTGGCGCGACACGCGCGACGGCCTGATGTACCAGGCCGAGCTATACGGCCAGTGGCTAAAGGCTGCGCAGGCACTCGGCGGCGGCAAGGGCGACGTGCTGATTCGCCCCGACCCGGACCGGCTGCGTCGCACCAGCATCCTCGGTCCCGCCGCGATGGTGCGCGAGCGCGTCTCGGAGATACTGGACACCACACCGATGACCGAGCTTATCGTGGTGATGCAGCTTCCCGGGCTCGACCCGAAGAAGACGCGCCGCTCGATGGAACGATTCGCCAAAGAGGTGCTGCCGGCAATAAAGAACGCCTGAATCATCGGAGTCCGGCTGCGTTTGCGAATGAAGCCGTCGCGCGGAGCAACCCAGACCGGCCCGGGTGCGCTATAATCGCGGGCGCGAGCCCGACTTGCAGGAGAGCGAAAAGCGAAATGCCTATCGACTACATACCGAGAACCCGCGATCTGTACAGCGACTATTCGCCGTATCGATGGGTGGTCAACGAGACCATCCCGTGGACGCCGCTTCGAAAGCCGCTCTCCGAGTGCAAGGTCGCTCTAATGAGCTCGGGCGGAATCGTCTACCGCGACCAGCCCCGGTTCCATCGCGAGGACGCGTCGTATCGCAGGATTCCAGATCGGA
>JAKAVX010000469.1 GCA_021827465.1 Deltaproteobacteria bacterium
CGGATTCTGCACGAACAGATCCTTGTGCTGTTCGTAGTATTGCCGGATCTCTTTTTCGTCGGGCACGATCGAATGGGCGCGGAACTCGCCGTCGAGCATCTTCTCGATCTCCATCGAGCCGCGCACCTGATCTAACAGCACCTGGTCGGGAGCGCCGCCGCTCGACAGCGTCTGTCCGCTCAGGCCCTGTATCTCGAACTGGCGGGCGCGTTCGGCCACCGCGCCCGCCGCCACGGCGATATGCCGGCGCTTGGCCTCCTGCAGAAGCAGTTCGCGATCGATCAGGCTTTCGGTCGCGTCGCTGATCGTTTTTCTTAACTGAAGCTCGGTGGTCGCATTGAGCATCCGCTGCTCGGTCTTCGCATAATCGCGGACCTGGTCGGCGGTTATCGGAGCGCCGTTGACCGTCACCATCACGGGGTCTTTCGGATTCGACTTGACCAGCGGAAGTATCCCGAGATAGCGCTGCTGCCAGGTAAGCCCCGATTGCCCTATCTGCTGGGCGCGTGCGCACGGAGCCACGGCGAGCGAAACCAGCATCGCGAGCGCGGCGACAGCCCGAATTATCCTGTTAACTCTCGATACCGCGATGTTCACTGTTTGACGCTCGTTCACTCTCTCGCTCGCTGACTGTTTCGATGTTCCGCCGGGTCTCCGGTTTGCACTTTGCACGGAGCATTCCCTCGCCCGTTGTCATCTCGCCGGCACGGCCGCGCGCTCGTAATCGCTTTTGCATGGCGCTCCCGACGCGAAGAAATGCTCCACGTGGCCGGCGTCCCTGCCGAGGAATATCAAACTCGAGGAACGGGTTCCGTAGCTGTCCAGATGAAGGCATAGAGCGTTCGGACGCCCGTTGCGCGGGTCAAGCTGAACGCGATGGTCCGAGAGCAGGCGGCGAAGGTCACCGCGGCGGCTTACCGGGTCGCGCAGAAAGTCCGGGTCGGAACCGAGTTCGGCAAACCTTTCGTACGACGCACTTATCCGCGGACATTCGAAATCGTTCACGTTGAGATTGGTCAGCAGATGGAGCCCCGGCGCAAGTGGCACGATCTCGATTCGGTCCTCGCGATTATACGCAACGTAGGTTCCCTCGCGCGACGCGATCAACAGGTTGAACGGGTTGTAATCGGTGCTTCGTTGCCCGCCGACGAAATGCGCGGCCTCATCGGCGCGGGCGAACCTGAGCGCGTCAAGGCATAGAAGCCCGCGCGAGCGCCGAGCGGGATCGTTCAACTCGGAGCGCCGATTGAGCAACCCCGCGACTATCCCGTGCTGGTTGATTCCGAGCCACGTCCCGCCGGCGCGCAAATCCTTGCCGCCGACCACGTGGGGGTTCTCGCACAGCGTTGTCGGCGACACGGCCGGGCGGTCGAGAAATTCGTCACGGTTGGCGGCAATTATCACCGGATACTCGTCACTCAGCCGAAAATAGATCGCAAGCGTGCACATCGCCGGGTCTTCATGCGCCGGTCGGAGCCGCTTCACGAGAGGCTTACCGCCGCGCATCTCCCTTCCCATACTTGGCAGGAGCCGGGCGCCGCGCACAAGCCCGCAAATCGGCGGGGCAGGGCGATACATTTGGCCGGCGCGATGGCACAATATTGATTGCCGGGCCCAGTCGGCGTCTGGCGACGCCGGTCGATGGCCGCGCAGAGGTCGCTATTCGATGGCGCGTGAACGTTACGACGTTATCGTAATCGGCGCTGGTGTGGTCGGAAGTGCGCTTGCGATGGCGCTTTCGGAGCGGCGCCTGAGCGCGCTGGTGATCGACGTCGATCTTTCCGGTCGGCTCAGTTCCAGCGAGAAGAATGCGGGCGGAGTGCGCGCGACCTGGTGGCAGCCGGTCAATATCGCGCTATGCCGCGCCTCAATCCGCTACTACGAGACCGTCGTCAGGGAAGTCGGCTTCCGCCAGAAGGGCTATCTATGGCTCTACGACGCCGAGACGTGGCCCAAAGCGCTCGCCCACGTCAACCTGCAGCGAAGCCTGAAGCATCCGATCGAAACCCTCTCCGCGCGCGAGGTACACGCCCGCGTGCCCGAGATCGACCGGCTCGAGGGAATCGCCGGCGCGACTTTTTCGCCGAGGGACGGGCTCATCAATCCGAACCTCCTGAAGAACCATTTTCGCGAGCGCTCCCGCGCACTTGGCGCCGAATATATGGACGGCGTCTATATCTACGCGATTCGCACCGAGAAGAACGCCGACGCAAGGCTCGAATGCTGGCACGCCGACGAGCCTCTTTCGGAGGCTGCGCTGACGCGGATGATGACGCAGGACGGTCCTGGCGAGGCCGAAACCGGCCATCTACTCAAGCTTCGCGCGGGCGCGATCGCTATTACGGGCGGCGCATGGTCGGCCAACGTGCTCAAACTTCTCGACCTGCCGAGTTTCAGCGAGCCGGTTCGCCGCCAGATATGCGTCGTCGACAACCGCGAGACCAATCTCGCCGCCTACGGGATGATCGTTGACACGTCAGGTGTTTATTTCCACAACGAGGGGCCGCACATCCTGGCCGGCTATTCACCGCCAGAAGAGCCCGCAGGATACCATTTCAAATACGACGGCGAGCAATTCTTCCAGAACGAAATCTGGCCGCGGATGTACGCGCGGATGACCTGCTGCGAGCGGATGCGCCATGTCACGGGATGGGCCGGCCTTTACTCGGTGACTCCAGACCGGAGCGCGATTATCGGATGCGCCGCGCCGCGGGTTTACGAGGCGCACTCGTTCTCTGGGCGGGGCGTGATGCAGTCCTACGGCGCGGCTGAGGCTCTTGCCGGACTTATCGCGGAGGGGCGTTATCCCGAGGGCCTGGACGCAAGCGCGCTCTCGCGCGAGCGCTTCGCGGACGATCGGATGATCCGCGAGGAACTGCATATCTAGGGGCTTTGTCCGTTCCGCTTTTCGCGCAGGCTCAGCGCGATGGTTCGCTTCCCGACAACAGGCGGCGAATCAGCGGCAGATGCTGGCGGCCGAGGAACATGTCGTCGGCTATCCGATAGGTCGGCACGTCGAAAACCCCCGCTTCGCGAAGTTCCGATTGAACTCTCTCTAGTTCAACGGCGCCTTCGCCTTCGGCGAACGTCTCGAAGCCCGAAACCGGCGCGTTGATCCCGGCAAGTATCACGCCAATCGCGCGTTCGTCCTCGATATCGAGCGTCTCGCGGAAGTAACCCTCGAAGACGCGCTCGACATAGTTCCGCGCGAGCGACGGGCTGACGCGCTTCACCCATAGAAGCCCGATCGCGGCAAGCGTCGAATCGGTCTGCCGATCGAGCCCGCGAAGCGCAAGACCCCGGTTCGCCGCGTATCGCGTCACGTCGCGCTCAAAATATTGCGCGCGAAAGCGGCGATGACGCGTACCTCGGTCGTCGCCCGGCGACGGCGGCGCAAGCGTCTTCCATCGCGCGCCCAGGAACGGCTGCCAGTCGATAGCGGCGCCGAGTTCGTCCGCCATCGCAGAGGTCGGCCCGATCGCGAGATAGGCGTGCGGGCTTTTGAAATCGATCGCGACCCGGAGCGGCCCGCGCGCACAGGTT
>JAKAVX010000470.1 GCA_021827465.1 Deltaproteobacteria bacterium
CAAGGAGTTGCCGTAGGGGAGCGCCCGCCAGACCGGCCTTCATGTTGGTGACGGCGGTGAGAACAATTTTGTCGAGATGCTTTTCCGTTATCGCGCGTGCGCGGATCTTTTTGGCGACTGGGAGTGCGATGAGGTTGGCGAGGCCTACGCCATACACCGTTGCCACGAACGCAGTCGCGATGCCGACGCCGACTTTGGACGGATCGTTCAACGAGGTCATAGTGTGAATGAGGCCCAGGACGGCGCCCATTATTCCGAAGGTAGGAAAATAGCCGGCTGCGGCTTCGAACACCTCCGCGCCCGCGTTCGCTAAACGAATCCTTTCCCGGTAAGTGCGCTCCAGAATCGAGTTGATCGCGGCAGGGGCGATATTGCTGACGATGAGACTCAAGCCCTTACTTAACAGCGGATAGGTTTCCGTGCGCACATGACGCTCGAGAGTTACCGGACCTTCCTTGCGCAGGATCACGCTGTAATTGACTATTCTATCGATGAGATCGTACGGATCCGGCGCGGGTTCGGCGATCACTTTTTGCAAATCCCGTACTGCCGCCATGAGGTAGGGCGACGAAAACGACACGAGGCAGGAACCTAAGGTTCCTCCTATGACGATCAGCGCCGCGCTCTTTTGCAGCAGGCTCGAGGGGTCGCCGCCTTCGATGTACTGTCCGAGCAGGATGCATAGCGGTCCGATCGCAAGACCTACGACACTGGCAAAGTCGATGCTGGACTTCTTCTGCGCCATCTACGCTTTCAAAACTCGGAGGCGTTCGGTTACGTAGTTTATCCCGGGCAATCAATGGGCCCGGAGTTCGCGCGCACCGACGCAAAGCGGTGGATTGGCTTGTTCGAAAGCGCGCGAAGCCATCGATGTTTTATCTGAGTACGAGTCCTATCCACCTGCCGCCGAAGCGCGGCTACTGGGGCTTCACTTACGGAAATGACCTCGACCTGTGTAGTTCCGTCGTTTGGAAGCGCAGAAGGAAAGGTCTTTGCGTATTGATTGTTTTCGTTGCGGCTGGATTCTGCGGGGATACGGCGGTTTGAGCCCAGCGAGCAGAGAGCGTGGCTGGATGTACACTAGCCGCTGCGTCGATGCTAATGTCTGCGGTTAATACCTGCCGATAGCGATCACTGGGGCGTTCGGATTCTTCGGTCCGATCTAGCCGGTGGCGTTGGGATCGACCTGAGTTTCCAATGTATCCCAGGCGTCGAGTGCAAAGCGACGATGGCCGGGAGTGTCTCACGACGGTTCCTGTCTTCCTGTGACGGCTGGCTCGCGGTAGACGCGGGGGGGGACAGTTCCTATCGGGCCCCCCGTGGTAACCGCGGAGGTGGTCGGCCTTTAGCTCAGTGACCTCATGCACAGACGGTCCAACTTTCAACGGGGCTGATACCAACGTGCGACGGTGGTTCCCATGCGCGCCTCATGGCGAAGGTCGCCCGAGCAGGCTAACGTAACACGGAGAGAGGCAACAACAAGCCGCCTCGCGTCGGCGGTCCCGGCTGTTATCGCTGGGTATCAAGCTGGTTCAGGGGCTTTCAAAGCCGTCCGGCTGCCCATATTACTCGCCCGATTATCCGGACTCCCTCAGCTGGAACGACCACGGGAGTATAAGCCGGGTTGTCGCTCATGATGAGCAACTTGCCGTCCGGCCGCCGCTGCAAACGCTTGACCGCTAGGTCGCTATTCCTGCGAATGACATACACACCGTCATGCTTAAAGCGAGGTTCGCCCAAGTCGACCAGTAAGAGATCTGAGTCCTCGAGCGTCGGCGTCATCGAGTCCCCGACCGCTTCTATGAGCAGAAGATTCCGCGGGTCGGTATTGAGTCTTGTGCGTACCCAGTCATTCTTGAACGCGAGGTAGTCCACGACCTGCTCGCTTCTGATCGGGTTGCCGCGACCAGTGGTGATTCGTACGTCGTATCGAGGCACGAACACGTAATCGTCTGGATTGGTGGCTCGGCCGTTGGACTTCTTCGCCCCACCGGGTTCATGCCCCGTTGCGAGCCATTCCACTGATACGTGCGCGACCTGGGCTAGCGCGACGAGGTTCGAGACGGTCGGTTGTCCACGGCCCGAAAGCCATTTGTAAACAGCGTTGTCTGAGACGCCTACGGCACGTGACAGTTCCGCAACCGATCCGAAACGGTCGACGAGATGACGCAAACGCTGGCGAATGTCTGAATTTCCTACTGTAGTTGACATATTTCCACAATTGTGAAATACGAATGATAAAGCATGGGCAGGGGGCACAACGCAAGTCTGGACCCAATAAAGACAAATCGACTGCCTCTAGGTCTGTTCACGTCTTTCTCCTTGCCGACCTTTCATCCGGCCACCTTGATTCCGTCGCACGCCGACGCGTTCCTGACCTTGCCCGAATCCGCACGCCCGAGCGCGGCTTCGGGGGGCCTACCGTCGCTATTCGACGCGGCCGTATCTGTCTCCATCGTTCGCCTGTTCACCTATGGCCGCCACGAGACCCACGTCCCTGGTCTGCAAGCGTCATGCCGCCCGCCCGCGCTCCCCTCGCTCCGCCGTAACCTCCTTACCGGCCGTATGCCGAGGCCGTGCGCGAGCGACTTGTCCCGCTCCTTGTTGCGAAAATGCAAAACTGCTTCGTTCCCGACGCAACGTCGATCGGAAAACGCGCGTCCCAACGCGGGTCTCCTCGTCTCATCCTGCAACTCGATTTTCCTGACCGTGACGCCGGAGTGCGGCCCGGGAGTTCCTTCGACATCTCCTCCCGTCCCCGTGTCCGCGGCGTATTGCGCCGCCCCTCCTGGGCTGCCCCGGCGTCACGCCTCTCCCACTGTAGTTCGAACCCCCCGGAGTTGACTATCCATGATGCCTCGTCAACTTCCGGCCCTCATCAAGGTTTTAACCCAACGCGCGGAGGTAGTATGGAAGCTCTCGAACAAGCGCGCACGACCAGAACCACGACGATCGCGCAGCGCACCGTGAAGTGCGCCTTCTGCCACGACACGATTCCGTTCACTGTGGCGATCAAGACCAAGGGCGTGTGCCGAATCTGCATCGCCGAGATCGCCGAACTCGGATGGCGCGTGGTCTATGACCGCGAGCAGAACCTCGGAGAAATCCCCGCCAACCTGAGGACCGCCTACAATCTATGAATGGCGCGATTTCCCACGAGCAGGAATTTCTCCCCGGCGTAGCCGCACCGTTCCCGGGGCCGGCGCGTCCGAGGGTCCGTCTCAAGGCCGACGCTCCGGTGATCGACAATATCGCCCGGCTCATCGGCGCGGGCGCGGCCGGCAGGCTTATCGCTGAGTTCGGCGGCGGCCGTCTCTATATCCCCGAAAAGCCCTCGCCTGAGGACTCCATCACCCAGACTATCGGCTACGTCGCCGCGATGAGGCTCGCGAGCGTGTTCGGCGGCGAGCGCGTCTGGCTGCCGAGTGACGCCGGACGCGCTCTCAGCGTCAGGATCGCGGCGCTCAGGGCGCAGGGCGTCAGCGTCTCGCGCATCGCGCGGCGCGTCGGATGCACCGAGCGCTACGTCTACAAGGTGCTCG
>JAKAVX010000471.1 GCA_021827465.1 Deltaproteobacteria bacterium
AAGGCGGCTGGATAGGTGTCAGCTGGCCCAAGCAGTACGGCGGGCGCGGCGCCAACATTCTTCAGACTATCATCTACCACGAGGAACTGGAGCGCGCCGGAACCTCGGTTCCGTTCACCGGGATGGACATAACCATGCTCGGGCCAACCCTGATTCACTGGGGCACCGAGGAGCAGAAACGCGAGCATCTGCCGAAGATTCTTCGCTGCGACGAGATCTGGTGCCAGGGCTATTCCGAGCCCAACGCCGGCTCCGACCTTGCCTCGCTGCAGACCCGGGCGGTCGAACAGGGCGACTACTTCATTGTCAACGGCCAGAAGGTTTGGACCTCGCTCGCACAGCACGCCGACTGGATCTTCCTGCTGGTGCGCACCGATCCCGACGCGCCCAAACACAAGGGCATCAGCTACCTGCTCGTCGACATGCGCAGCCCCGGCATCACGGTGCGCCCGCTCGTCCAGATGACCGGCGCAAGCGGTTTCAATGAGGTCTTTTTTGAGGACGTCAAGGTGCCGAAGAAGAACCTGGTCGGCGAAAAGAACCTGGGCTGGCAGGTCGCAATCACTACGCTCATGTTCGAGCGCTCGAGTATCGGCGACAGCGGCATCGCAAGCGACATCCGCGAATTGGCCGACCTTGCCAAACGCGTCGAACGCAACGGCCGACGCGCGTGGGATGATTCCTCGGTGCGCCAGAAAATCGCCGAGTTCGCGAGCGAGGCCGAGGCTCTCAAGTACACCGGCTATCGCCAGTTGACGCGCCAGTTGAAGGGACTCCCGCCCGGACCGGAAGGCTCGATGATGAAGCTGGCCGGAACGGAGCTTAATCTCAAGGTTGCGATGTTCGCGATGGAGCTGCTCGGGCCGTACGCGCCGATCGAAGCCGACGCGCCGTTCGCGATCGATCGCGGCAGGTGGAGCTACCGGATGCTCGCGTCGCGCGCGCCGACGATCTACGGCGGCACCAATCAGATCCAGCACAATATCATCGGCGAACGCGTGCTCGGCCTGCCCAAGGGATAGAGCGCCAACGCGCGACCCGGTTCTTGCGCGGATCAAACGGGCAAGTCTATATAACATGCGTTAGGCAGCGGCCGCCGGATCGCGATTGCGGCGCGCCATCGCATGCGCGACTCGGGCGCGTAATGCCGAGGCGCCGCCGCGGAAAGTCCGGGACGGGAAAGCACGCCTTCGACACGGGAGAAGAGCACATGGATTTCAGGTTCAGCCCTGAGGATGAGGCGTTTCGCCGGGAATTCAGGAGTTGGCTTGAGGCGAACCTGCCCAAGGGCAATCAGGAACCCAACGTCGACTTCATGCACGAGGAAGGAAGCGGCGATTGGAATCGGCGGCTTGAATGGCACAAGAAGATGCACGCCGCGGGATGGGTCGGGATTAGCTGGCCCAAGCAGTACGGTGGGCGCGGCGCGAGCCTGACGCAGCAGCTCATCTACCAGCAGGAACTTGCGAAAGTTAGCTCTCCGCAGCTCGTCAACGGGCTCGGAATCATGCTCGTCGGTCCTACCCTGATGCATTGGGGAACCGAGGAGCAGAAGAAGCGTTACGTTCCGAAGATTCTTTCCGCCGAGGAAATCTGGTGCCAGGGCTATTCGGAACCGGGCTCGGGCTCGGACGTCGCTTCGCTTCAGACTCGCGCGGTCGAGGAAGGCGATTACTTCATCGTCAACGGCCAGAAGGTCTGGACCTCCGACGCGCATCGCGCCGACCGATGCATCCTGCTGGTCCGCACCGATCCCAACGCGCCCAAGCACAAGGGCATCAGCTATGTCCTGGTCGACATGCACAGCCCCGGCGTCACAGTGCGCCCGCTCGTGCAGATTACCGGCGACGCCAATTTCAACGAGGTGTTCTTCGAGGACGTCAAGGTGCCCAAGGAAAACCTGGTCGGCGAGAAGAACCAGGGATGGCAGGTCGCAATCACCACGCTGATGTTCGAGCGTTCCGGTATCGGCGGCGGCCGCGAGATGAGCGGGCATGTGAAGGAACTAAAGGAACTCGCCCAGAGCGTCCGGCGCGACGGCCAGAGCGCCTGGGAAGATGCCGACGTGCGGCAGAAGATCGCGCAGTTCGAATGCGAGGCGCAGGCGATCAAGTACACCGGTTATCGCCAGATAACCCGCCGCCTCAAGGGATTGCCGCCCGGACCCGAAGGCTCGGTGCTGAAACTCTGCACCAGCGAACTCAACCTCAGGATGAACAAGTTCGCGATGGAGCTGCTCGGGCCGTATAGCCAGTTCCAGTACCAGGCTCCGTTCGCGATCGATCGCGGAAGGTGGAGCTACCGGATGCTCGCGTCACGGGCGCTGACGATCGCGGGCGGCACCAGCGAGATCCAGCACAACATCATCGGCGAGCGCGTGCTTGGACTTCCCAAGGGGTAGAATCGGCGGCAATAGCAGGTCCATCGAAGAGGGCGGCTGTTCGGCCGCCCTTTTGCTATGGCCCGACCCGGGGCGTCGGCGGGATTGGATACGGGTTGGTGATCTTCTTCGCAGGATTCACTGCGGCGCCGACGATCGTTATCAGATGCGGCGCAGACCTTGCATTGTCATTTATCAGCACGTGGGCGAGCACATGCCCCAATTGCGCGGGCGTGAACGTGATATTGAACAAACACGTTTTCCCGGGATCGAGTATTCCGACGCAGCCACCGTCCGTGGTGAACTCACCGTTGTATGACATGATATTCTGTATAGTGAACGGAACCGGATTCGGATTGATTATTGTGACCGTTTTCCGAATCGGCGAGCTGCCTATCGCGACTTTGCCGAATTCCACGCGCAGCGGCCCAATCCTGAGCACTCCCTGAACGCCCCTCCCGAACAACTGGATGTTTTGCGGGCTGTTCGGCGCGTTGTCCACGATCTTCAGGACGCCCTGGCGGAGCCCCACCGTACTCGGTGTGAACTGAACGCCGAAGAAGCATTGCTGATGCGGACCGAGGGCCGTGCCGCAAGTTGTCATCGCCGGAACGACCGAAAAGTCGCCTCTCACGGTTGCGCTCGAGATAATCATGATCTGGCCGCTTCGGTTGACGAGCGTAGCCTGCTTCGGAGGTGAAGTCGCGCCGTAATTTCCGAACACGACCTGTCCGAAGCCCCTGACGTGTGTGTAACCCGCCTGCTCCGTGATGCTCGGTATCGGCGTGGGAGTCGGGGTTGGGGTAAGCGTGGGCGTGGGCGTCGGTGTCAGCGTCGGCGTGGGAGCTGGAGCCGGCGTCGGCACAGCCGTGGCTGTTGGAGTCGGCATCGGGGTTGGATTGACTATTGCGGTGGGCGTGGGCGCAACGACGAGCTGGAACACACCGCGACCATGGGTTCCCGCAAAAATCACTCCGTTTTGATTCTGCTCGATATCGAACACCGGAACTGCCGGAATCGTTCCGAGATTGAAAGGCACCCACGACTGCCCGCCGTCGGTACTGCGGAAGACCCCGACATCGGTCGCGGCGTAGATTGTCTGCCCCGACGTGTCGGTGCGGTCCATGAGGATTCTCAGAACCGGAACATCGGG
>JAKAVX010000472.1 GCA_021827465.1 Deltaproteobacteria bacterium
GGTCACCGCAGACGGCACGATTCGCGTCGCGAATGCGTGTACCAACCCCGACCTGTTCTGGGCGCTCAAGGGCGGCGGAGGCGGAAGTTTCGGCGTCGTGAGCAAGCTGACGCTCAGGCTTCACGAGCTTCCCGATTTCTTCGGCGCCGCGAGCTTCAAGATCAAGGCTGCGTCGGACAGCGCCTATCGGCGCCTGCTCCGCGAGTTCATAAGCTTCTACCGCGAGAATCTCTTCAACGACCATTGGGGCGAGCAGGCCCACGTGAAGCCTGACAACACGCTCGCGATCAACATGGTCTCCTACGCATTGGAGACGGAGCAGGCGAAGAAGGTCTGGCAGCCGTTTCTCGACTGGGTAGCGCATTCGCCGCACGCGTATTCACTCGAAGGGCCGAAGATTATCGCAAGCTGGCCGGCGCGGCCGATGTGGGACGCTCAATGGTGGAAAGAGCATTGGCCCGAAACGATTTTCCCTCGAAATGGCAATCCCCTGCACGCACTGATTGACGACATCCTCGTCCACGTGATGCGGCAGCCTGTTCTCGAGTCCGACCAGCGGCCGGGCGCGAAACCCAATAACGCGTGGTGGATGGGAGACGAGGGGCAAGTCGGATGGTTCATCTGGGGCTACGAATCGCTGTGGCTGCCCGCGTCGCTGCTCGAGGATAACGCGCAGCAGCGTCTCGCCGACGCGCTTTTTGCAGCCTCCCGCTATTCGAGCGTCGGACTGCACTTCAACAAGGGACTCGCCGGAGCGCCGCCCGAGGCGCTCGCGCATGCGAAGGACACGGCGATGAATCCGGCGGTGCTGAGCGCCTTTGCCTTGGCGATCGTGGCCGACGCCCAGGGACCCGCATATCCCGGGATCCCCGGGCATGAGCCGTCGGTCGAGAAAGGACGAACGGCCGCGATGCGGATCGATCGATGCGTGAATCAGCTCCGCGCGCTCGTGCCGAACCCGGGCTCGTATGTGAGCGAGAGCAATTACTTCCAGAAGGACTGGCAGCAATCGTACTGGGGAAGCAACTATCCGCGGCTCGCCGAAATCAAAAGGAAATACGACCCCAACGGGCTCTTCTTCGTGCATAACGGAGTCGGCTCGGAAAAGTGGAGCGCGGACGGCTTCACCAGGCTGTGATCAGCGGCGCGTCACTGATCAATCGTTGACGGAACGCATCGGTTACTTACTTTAGCGAGCATGGCCAGAATCAGACCTGCCGATCGCGTCGCGAGCCTGATCAGATCGGCGATTCGCGTCTTTTGCCGCAAGGGTTTCCGCCGCGCCCAGATGGCGGATATCGCCCGCGAGATGGGAGTGTCGCCGGGACTGCTTTACAACTACGTCGAGAGCAAGGAGGCGCTGTTTTACCTGGTAGTCGATCAGGGCTTCGGCCAAGAGCCGATCGAGGAGCCGCTCGAGCTTCCGATAAAGACTCCCGCGCCCGGAGCGATCACCAGGCTGATTGCCGAGCGCTTTCGGACCGCGACCGCGATGCCGCCGCTCGCCGCGGCGCTGCGCCATCCGTGCGCCGACGATCCCCGCGCCGAGCTGGAAACCGTGGCGCGCGCGCTTTACGCGATAGCGTCGCGCAACGCCGGCGCGACCACGATGATCGAGCGCTCGGCGCTCGACCTTCCGGACCTCGCGGAGCTCTACTACCGCCGGATGCGCGCCAGCATCGTCGATCGCCTTGCGCGTCTAATCGAATCGCGCGCCGACGCCGGACAGTACCGGCGCGTGCCTCATCCCGCGGTTGCGGCGCGGCTGATTATCGAGACGATCACATGGTTCGCGCGCAACCGCCTCGGCGATCCCGCCTCGGAGAGCATCACCGACCGGGCCGCCGAAGAAACCGTCACCGACTTTATCGTGAATTCGCTGGTTCCGGCGGACCGGCCGCGTCCCAGGCGCACGCGCGCCCGCTGAATCGCATACCGAGCCGCCGTTGATTGAGTTCGCCGCCGATCCGGCCGTCGGAGCGCGCCGTTCAGACGACGCCCGGGATCAGGCGATAGCGGACCCTCGCGCAATAGACGCGATACTCGCCGTCGTGCGCGAGCAGTTCTTCCTCGAGCCTGATTCGCCACAGCAGAAACGGTATCGTAAGCGCGAGGAACGCGAAGTTGCGCGCGCTCGGATAGGCGAGCGCAAAGCCCGTGCTCAGGATGAACCATCCGAGGTACACCGGATGCCGCACGATCTGGAACGGCCCGCGCGACACGATTCCCCGGTTCGCCGGAAGCACGCCGAAGCTCCGCCCCATGTAGATTCGCGCGGTCTCCGACACGAGCAGGCCCAGAATCTCCAGCGCAAGCGCGACGCTCAGAATCGCACCGGACGCCGCCGGCCTCGGACGCATCAGGCACGGCGCCGTGAACATCGCGGCGGTCGCGGCGAACGCCCGCGCATCGAGCATCGCGGCCCGCGCCGGAACCCGAATCAACGAGAGCGCGCACATGATTATCGCACCCGCAGCCCATATCGCGTTGGCAAAGCCGGTGCCGTAGTGACGGACGTTCGGATACGCAGCGATAAAGAATGCGCCCGCCAGCAGGATGTTGCCGACCAGATGCCTGAGTTGCGCGACGCGGCTCTCCGACCCGCCGCTCTCGCGTTCGGAGCCGGCCGCTAGCGCGGAAGCTGACGATGGTGCCACAGCCATGAGCGATTGTTTCGCATGCGACGGCCGCGGAGGCAACGAAGCCTCGCGGCCAGAGGCGGTCCGCGTCGCCTATGCCCGGATTTGACCGCCGGATCGCATCCCTGATGCGCTCCGTTGCGCGCAAAGCGTCATCGCGGTTCGTATCGATGCGATGATCGGGGGACGGTGCGCGGCGCGGATGCTGCGCTTTTTTGCCGATGCAGGCATCCGTGACGCGCGCTGGGGCGCGGGCACGTTGTCGCACGCGGCGAGTATGCGTATAAAAGATGGACCGGGAAAAACTCCCGCGCGCGCCTCGAGTGCCGAGGTGGCGAAACGGCAGACGCAGAGGACTCAAAATCCTCCGTGCGCAAGCACATGCGGGTTCAAGTCCCGCCCTCGGCACCATCGAAAAGCAAAGCTTTTCTTGAATCTCCAAATCGCCGCATCGCTGACAACGGCTTTGACGGCCACTAGCCGAAAATCGAGCCTCGTTGGCTTGTTTTCGAGCTAGATACGGCCTTCCTGGTGACGGCGCACAGCCCACCATACCGATCAGATCGGTTGCATTGAGCGGCTCTGGCTCAGCTTCGCGCTACCGTCCGGGGGCGCGGTATTTCACGACTTTCTCGATCGCTCGGTCGGCCTCCTCGACCGTTAGCAGCGGTATGGTCAGGGTGCGAGCGAGGCCAGTCTCCGAAGCAGCGAGGCCGACCGCGGCGGCACTGACTGTGTCGGGAAAGTCAGCGACCGCGTAGAGCTCATGGTCTGCCCCCCAACGTAGGCGCGTTTATGAGTAGAGTCCGGGGTCGATATTTTGCCCCAGGTGGGGCGGTGGAGCAAGGGGGCGGGCCGCGGAGCCCTGGGCTTGCTCAGGCGGACCGCCCCCT
>JAKAVX010000473.1 GCA_021827465.1 Deltaproteobacteria bacterium
TGACGATCTGCAGGTCCGCGTCGGAATGGGTCTGTCGCCAGGTTGAGAGGGCCGTTGCGATCCGGGAGCAGGCAATGCGTTCACAAAGACCGATCCGGAGTCGTTCGTTCACGCTACGTTTGAGTTCGCCGATCGCAAGCCGCGCATATTCCTCCGCAGCGAGTACCCGCCGCGCGTGATCGAGGAGTCGCTCGCCGGCGGCCGAAAGTTCGGTATGTCGGCTGGTGCGGTAGAACAGTCTGACGCCGATTTGATCCTCGAGCGCTCGGATGTCGCGCGACAGGTTCGACTGGCCGATGCAGAGGCGCTCCGCAGCGCGCGCAAAATGCAGCTCCTCAGCGAGGGCGACGAAGTACCGATACTGCCGCAGCTCGAGCGGTCGGATGATCCGCGGGATCGCGAGCGTGGTGCCAACCTCTTTGAGTACCAGCATGCTGTTACGTCCGTGAAACACGCGACATCCGACGTCGCACCGCACACCCTGGAGCATTACCGCAGAGGCTCGCAAAATGCCAGCCGCATTTCGGGTGTCTTTGCGCAGATATTGCGGGATTTCAGTGGATGGAGAGCGGGCGGAGCGTAGGGGTCGAGTTTCTTGGTAAATTCTGGCGAAACTCGGTCTTCCATTTTTCGGCGGCTTGCGTTACAGCGGACGTCGAGGCCGATGTCGGATGCGGGCGGCGAAGACAAACGTCGAGGCACGCACGTCGCCATGGACGATTCTTGGGCCTGCTCCGCAGCGTACGCGTATGTACTGCATCTCAACCCGGCCTCCCGGGCGTGGGAGTACTTACGACGCAATCCTCGCTATCAACGCGACTGGGTGCGTTGGCGTCGCAGTGCGTCGCAATGTGTCGCACCACTGTGGGGACTCGCGTCGTTCGTTGATCCGCAGCTCGACGCGCGGCAGGTGTCACCGGTGTGGGCAATCGATGAGCCACCACCAGTTTCGTTGGTGCGAGACGAGACGGCTGATCAGGAAAGGAGATGCGAAGCAGGAGACCTGTTTTCGGTCTGGAAAGTGGCTTGCCTGGAGGCCCTATTTCAGGATCGTGGGGGGATTCGGCTGGTGGCGCATTCCCCTGCAGGGCCGGTGCAGCTGGGGTTGCAATTGCGCGAGGGAGATCGATGCGCGTACCAAATTGCGCCTACCGCCGCTCGCCACACCGCGTGGGCGGCGCTGACCACGTTACGTGCCCTGATGCCTGTCTCCGAGAGGTGCGGATCGCCTCCGCCCGAACGTCCTAGTCGAGCGGATCTCTTTCACGCGCGGGCGCTGGAGGTGCTCGACGGCCTAGCGGCCGGGGCCTCCCAGCGCCAGCTCGCGATTGCGATCTTCGGAAGTGGCGCCGTCGCCCGAGGATGGCAGCCGGACGGCGCCCTGCGCGCTCAGCTGCGGTATCTAATCCGCAGGGCGCGAGCTCTGATGGCGGGAGAATACCACTCGCTGATCGGCGCCGGGCCGGCCGCTGCCGTTCACCGAAGAAACACGCGGCACGGAGAATCGTCAAATTCTGAAAGTGTGTGATTTCGTCTTGGGTGAAACATGAAACGCCCAAGAGGTGCTCCCGACGCCTCGGCGACAGCGGTAGGGCTGCGGAGCAGGTTCAGCGCGAACAAAGTCGGATGTCGTCAGGCACGCGATCTGCGAAGCACGAAGTAATTGTGAGATTCGTTTGCACGAAAGTCGATACCGACGCCAAATTGTACCCTCTGGCCAGCGTCTATAGCTTGTTGATCCACATTATTTACTTGGAGAGTCAAAACTTCCCCGGTTCTCACAGGTTCCCGTTCTTCGCCCGTCAGCGCGAGGATCTGATCTCCCACAGCTATGCCGCAGTCAGCCTCAAAGCAGACAATTCTGTGATTGTAGACGGCGATCGGTTGGCCCAAGCGTAACGCCACACCAACGTCCGCGGCATATTTGAGCCGATCTTGGTCGAGCAACTCAAATAGGCTTGCTCCGAACGCCCGCACGAATTCGACTCTGCTTCTCAGTAGGTCCACCGCCTCGATCTGGTCCACCTCAAGCATTCCGTGCGATATCCCGTTCCGGCGTTGGACTAAATCTTCGATAGGCGCGAATAGCCCTTCCAAATCACCGTCGGCTATTGATCGAATGTCGCGCTCAGGATCAATCTGAGCCTGAAAGTTCAAAAACGCGGGCGTAAGCGAAAGTCGACGCCAGAGCGGCTTTACGCCGATTCCAGTCAGCATATCTTGCATCCGGGCCAAAGACACGTTCCCGCGGTGAAATGAGAACGCCTCCCCATTCAAAGTGTACGATGTAGCCCCGGAAAAGCAGGAATGCAAATTAGCGATTATCTGGCTCGGAGTCAGATTGCCGTAATAAGTGCCTCTTTCAATAGCATCTGCCAAATCCCACGATTTTCGAAAATGCTTGTTTGTGACTGCTTCCGGCAGTTGATCGTAGCGGCTGCCGAATTCGGCTAGCGACAAGATATACCGACTGACGAGCGAATCTACGAGTCGCTCTATAAGGCCGTAGAGCGATACGATCGCCACAGCGTATACGTACTGCTTCGCGTTCGTCGAGGTCTCAAGAACGGCTTGAAGCCTGTCGATGACGTGAGGCTGCAGGGTTGTCCGGCGATCATTCAGCAGCGCTATGAGCGCCTGCTCATGGTCCCAACGATCAAGGAACGATCCGATCTGCTCCAACCCAGTAAGAAACACCGCCCGCGCGGTCTTCATGGCGCATTGACACATTCCGCCAAGAACGTCATCAACGCATCCTCCCTGGCGGACAACGCAGTTGGATTTACATTCCTACCCTCGAATGTGTCATAATTATCCCGGTAAAAGCCCTCCATCCTGTTCTGAATGAAGTCCGCCTTGGAAAGCAGCGCCTCGGCGCTTTCCAGCTGCCTACTGACAGCCCCCATCAAAGCGTCGTAGACGGTCGTTGTTGGGCGTTCCAGCCAAGACCACTTGTCGCCTTTGCGCTGCCTGAAAAGCCAAAAAGCGCGCTCGCCGAACACCCTTTCGACAAGTTCGATCGTCGAGACAAACAGCTGCTCAAGCCCATCGCGTGTTGCTTGAGGAAATGCATTGCCATGCCGCAAATAGGCATCGAGGTAGACGGAAAGCGGCACCGTGCTCTTGTGCAGGCGCTGCTTTTGTCGGAAAGCGAAGAACCGCAGTACTAGCTCAACGTCATCCATCTTCCGAAAGTCCTCGTTCTCGCGGCGTTCGTCTGAAGGCGTTCCGTCGCCGGACAGTTCGCGCTCGTCGGGGAGAGGCAGGCTCCACAGGCGGCACAACGAGGCGTTCTTGGATAGGCGGATGCAAAGCCGGTTCAGATCTCCATCGAAAATTGCGTTGCGCGTCTCCTGTGGTGTCAGCTTCGTGCCGCCGCTATTCAGTCGCTCAAACACCATTTTCTTTAGGCGAAGAGCTTCGTCTTCGTTCTTTGCCGTCTCCTTAAGGAGTATCACCGAGGACAGGTAACGACGGTCGATCCCTTCCCGAACTTTGCTCGGAAGGCACGAATAAACTTTCCC